>JAKEEX010000815.1 GCA_022616315.1 Myxococcaceae bacterium | reverse complement strand
GTCCGGAGCGTCCGTCACCGCGTAGCGCCACCGGTGGGAGAGGCCCACGTCGACCGAGGCGGACCAGCGCTCCGTGGGAATCCACGTGAGGCCGAGCGACTGCGAGAGCGACCACGCCGTGTTGATGCCCCCGGACGCACAGAGCTCCTGGCCGGCGCGGCAGATGTCGAGCGCGTGGCCCGTGGCGTCGCGGCGGACGTCCTCCGCCTGCGAGGGCGCCTCGACGCCGACTGCCGCGCTCGAGTGGAACCCGCGTGAGCCGCCCACGTGGTAGCCGAGCATCCAGTGGCCGAGCGACCTGCGGACGCTCACGCTCGCCCCGAGCGTTCCGAGGCTCCCGGACCAGAAGCTCCGCAGCGCGGCGGGGAGGGTGAGGGAGAGGCTCGGAGTCACGGAGGCCCCCACCACGGGCAGCTCGTAGACGCCGGGTGCGCTGAGGCCGAAGCGCAGGTCCGCCCAGTCGAAGCGGCGGCCGGTGGCGCTGTCGGGGGGCGTGAGCTCGAAGGCGGCGGACGCAGAAGCCGAGGCCAGGAGCCGCAGGTCGCCGGGGCCGCGGAAGCTGTAGCTCGGGCGCACCGAGACGCCCATGTCCACGAAGCCCACCTGCTCGGGCGCGACGAAGGTGCCGTGCCCCACGGTGCTGCCCAACGACGCTCCCAGCCGAAAGCCCGTCTGCGCTGCGAGCTGCTCGGGCGTCTGCACCGCGGAGTTGGTGGGCGTTGGCACCACCACGGACGTCTCCGCGGGCATCGGGGAGGCGGGGGTTGCCTGCTCCTCGTGCGCCTCGGCGACCGGTGTCTCAGCGGCCGGCGGCGTCTCCGCCTGCGTGCCCATGGGCGTTTCCTGGGCGAGTCCTGCAGTAGGCAGGAGTCCCACGCACAGCCACGCGACGAGGCACTGCTTCATTGCCACCTCCGGCCCCCGCGCGGCCGCGCTGTGTGCGCAAGCCACGGGGAACCGGGGTGTTCAGCAAGAAACGCTCCAAGCTCTCAGCATGCCTGAAGGGTGTGTGAAGTGACTGTTTTCACACAGGAAATTCACGCTGTTGGCGCACCGCACGCCGCGTAGCTACGGGGAATGTCACCGCGCGGTGAAGGGAATGAGAGGCGCTCACCCGACGCGGCGGCGCTGCGTCAAAGGCGCCACGTGAAGCCTACACCCGCCACCTGGCGCAGGTACTCCAGCGAGTGCTCCCGGACGGCGCCGGCGTAGACACCGTAGCGCAGCTCCAGGTCCAGGTTTCCGCTGAGCGGCCGGACGAGCTTGAGCAAGGCAGAGCTCATGCTCTCCTCGTCCTCGGCGAGCAGCACGTCGCTCGAGAAGAAGGCTCCGTCCGGGTAGAGGCCCCAATGGAGTCCCACCTGGCCGAGCGCCATCACCTCCCAAGGCAGCCGCACGCCCGCGGACAGCGAGACGCGGTGGCGGGTCATCGAGTCACCGAAGCTGTTGGACTGCTGCGCGAAGTGGCTGTAGCCCACACCGAGAGCGAAGGGGCCGCGGTAGCTGTAGCCCAGGCTCGCGCCGAGCACGCCGTCCTCGCGGCGGCGCGTCGGATCCAGCACGTGCGCGTGGTCCAGCACGCCGTCCTCGTAGCGCCGCGTGCCCAGCTCGCCTCCCGCGGT
>JAKEEX010000814.1 GCA_022616315.1 Myxococcaceae bacterium | reverse complement strand
GGGGCTGGAGAGTCCTGCACCAGCTCCGGCGGAACGACCGCGGCGCCCGCATCCGGCGTCGCGCTGGCCTCTGGCGCCGGCGTTCCGCCATCCGTGACCTGTCCCGGGTCCGCCAGCGCCTCCCCGGTGACTGCGCATGCAAGTACGACCGCAACGGCCCAACGCTTCCCCACGCTGTCCCTCAGTCCCATGCGCACGCGGATGTAGCACTCTTGCGGGCCGCGCATGGTACCCGGGATTGGCTGGACTCGTGCTCACGTCTCCCCGACGCTCGATGTGTCCGGCTCGCGAACCCGACGCGGCACCGCAAGCAGCTCACGCCCGCCGGTCACCTGCATCATCAGGAAGAGCGTCACGATGGCTCCCACCGTGATTGCGAGCCCTGTGAAGCCCTCCAGCAAGAAGGTGAGGGAGAACAGCACCAGATAGACGAGCTGGGAGAGACCCAGCTCGCGCAGGGCGAAGCGCCAGCCCGTGAAGAGGCGCGCGTAGGTGACGCTCAGGAGGAGCGACACCGCGCTGGCAAGCGCGAGCGCAACACCGAGCTGCACGTGGTCCACCAGGTAGGCCAGGAGCAGGTGGAAGGCGAAGAAGGCGCATCCGAAGAAGAAGTAATTGAGCGGGTGGATGGGGCGCTGGCGCACCTCGGCCATGAGCGCCACGACGAAGAAGAAGAACAGCAGGCTCACCGGCGCGAAGAAGGTGATGCGGCTGGCCAGCGGGCCGGGATTGAGACGCTGAGGCAGCTCCACTCCGATGCTGCGCGAGGAGACCAGACGGACGAACTCCCACGTGCCACTCCAGCCGTTTCCGCTCTGCGCGTGGCGAGTGGGGGAGACAGTGCCAGCGGGGAAGTCCACCCGCGCGAAGTCCGTCGTGAGCGCCAGCCGGAAGTTGCGCGCCTCGCCCTCCACGCCCAGGAGGTAGTCCCAGCGGCTGGTGCCGCGCGAGCGGTAGGCCACGCGGAAGGTGGCCTTCTCGCCCGGGCCCAGCGTGCGCATCCAGCTGGCCCTGCCCT
>JAKEEX010000813.1 GCA_022616315.1 Myxococcaceae bacterium | reverse complement strand
TACACCACCGTGCGACGCGAGTACCGCGTGGAGGCGAGCATGCACGCGGTGCTGGAGAACGCCCTCGACGTGCCGCACACCGCGTTCCTGCACGGAGGCCTCTTCCGCACGCGCAAGCGCGCGCACCCCATCGAGGTGGTGGTGCGCTCGCGCATGGACAGCGTGGAGGCGGAGTACCTGGGCGAGCCCGCGCCGCGTGGGCTCCTGGGAAGGCTGCTTGCTCCCGGCGGCGGCGTGGTGACCCACTTCGACCGCTTCCTCATGCCCTCCATCGCCCAGGTGGAGTACCGGCTGGGCGAGCGCGCACACCTCGTGAGCACCAGCGTCCTGACGCCCGTGGGGGACTTCGACACCCGGGTGCACGCCGTGGTGACGTACCGGCTGCCCGCGCCCGGCTGGCTGGTTCGGCCCTTCGTCACCCCGGTGGCCGAGCACGTCTTCCGGCAGGACGCGCGTGTGCTCGCGCTGCAGACCCAGGCCCTCCAGGCCTTCGGCGGCGAGCAGTTCGCCAGCACCGAGCTGGACGTCATCGGCCCGGCGGCGCTCCGGCTCCTCCGGAGGGCCGCACAGGGGGCGCCCACGCCCGGAGACGAGGCAGGAGAGGCGGAGGAGCGGCGCATCACCCTGCGCGCGTGAGCCCAGGCGGGGGGCCGAGCGATGGGTAGGAGCAGCTGCGACCTCGAGGGCCCCGAATCCCGGTGAGCAGGTTTCCTTCTCGCCACGGTTCCGTCAGAATTCGCACTCTTCCGCCCTGGCCATCTGCGGCCAGGACGACCCAGGGGAGACATCCCGGTGCAGAACCAGACTCGCCGCAGCCCTCGACTCGGTGCCTTCGTTCTTCCTGGACGCTTCGCGTCCGCGCTCCTTCCGCTCGCCGTGCTGGCGGCTCCGCTCGCGCAGGCCGAGGAGTCGGTGAGCAACAACGCACCCGTGGCGGCCAGGCCCCAGGGACTCGCGTTCCAGGGGCTCCCCATCATCAACTACAACTCGGACGAGGGCGTGGGGTACGGGGCGCTGGCCCAGCTCGTGGACCGCGGGGACGGCACGCAGGAGCCGTACCGCATGTCGGTGATTGCCCAGTTCTTCCAGACCACCCGCGGCATCAGCTCCCACTACATCTCCGTGGACGCGCCTCGCGCGTTCGGCTCGGAGTGGAGGCTCGGCGGGAAGATCCGCTACGGCGTGGACCTCTATGCACCGTATTACGGGGTGGGGAACGAGTCCGGCTACGACGCCGACTTCGGCGGCTGCGACGACCGCGACGCGCTCGCGTCCGACCCGGACGCCTGCCCGGGCAACCCGGAGTTCCGCGGGCTGCGCTACTACAGCTACAAGGAGCACTCCTTCCCGGAGACGGAGCTGAACCTCCGTCGCACGCTGTCAGGTCCGTGGAAGCTCTTCCTCGGCCACCGCTTCCAGATGAACCAGGTCCGGGCGGGCTACACCACGGAGGAGCTGGGCCAGTCCACCATCTCGCGGCTCGAGGAGGACGCCTACGCGGGCCGCATCCGCGGCTTCAATCCGGACGCGGAGAACGTGAGCTACGGGCGCACCTCCGAGCTCCAGGTGGCGCTCCAGTACGACGAGCGGGACCAGGAGGCCTCCACCACGCGCGGCATGTTCCACGAGCTCGCCGTCCGCGGTGCGGCCCAGGCCCTTGGCGGCATGTACAACTACGCGGGCGCCACGCTCAACCTGCGCTTCTTCCAGCCCATCCCGGTCATGGAGGGTCGCCCCATCGTGGTGGCGGTGCGCGGGATTGGAGACGTTCTCACGGGTGAGGTGCCGTTCTTCCGGCTCGCGTCCTTCGGCGGCATCTCCGGTGGGGAGGG
>JAKEEX010000812.1 GCA_022616315.1 Myxococcaceae bacterium | reverse complement strand
GAGCGCTGCCTTCACGCGCTGCGCGCGGTAGGAGTCGAAGCGCGCCCGCACCAGCGTGGCCACCTCCGCCGCGGCCTTGTCTCCCACGGCAGTGCGCAGCTCTGCCTCCGCGCGCAGGGTCAGCGGGTCCGCGAGCACACCCACCTTCTCGTGTCCGGGGTGCGCGATGTCCTCGGTCTCCGCCACGCTCTCGCGGGTGACCGGCGTCGAGGGCATGGGCTCACCGAAGAGCACGTCCAGCCGCGTCGTCACGGTGGCGTAGACCTTCAGGCGGTGGAGGTCCACGTCGTAGATGAACTCGGCGTGGAGCGGCTCCTCCACCGTGAGCGGCAGGCGCACCACCGCGTCGCGGGCGCGCTCCACCTGTCTGCGCTGCCTGGCGAGCTCCACGTCGGTCCGCTCGAGCCTCTGGCGAAGGGCTTCGCTCTCGTTGCGACGCTGGGCGAGCATCTGCTGCTCGTTGCCGCAGCCGTCCGAGTTGCACTTCTCGGCACGGCAGGCATCCGCCACCGCCGCCGCGTCCTTCTTCTCCGCTGCCCGGCTCGAGCACTCGGTGAAGGCCTGCGCGCACTCCTGGCGCTTCTGCTCCCTGCAGCGCTCGAGCAGCTCCAGCGCCTGGGACGACTCCGCGTTGGCGCGCAGGAGGCTGCGGAGGAGTCCAGAGGACTGGGCCTCCAGCTCGTCCGCGTCGCGCTGCACTGCGAGGAGCGCGTGCTCCGCCTCGGTGCGCTTCCCGTTCACCACCGAGCGCGTCCCGGCGAGGTACGTCTTGCTCCGCTGGGACGTCTCCACGTCCTTCTGCGACCACACCCGCTCGAGCGCCACGCTCACACGCACGCCCGCGCCACCCTTCGGAGACTGCGTCACCACGCGGATGGGCACCTCCTCCGGGAGCCACGCGGCGATGTGGCCCGCCGCGATGCGCTGCGCGACATCCGGCGCACTGGCGCGGTCCTCCACGGGGGGCAGCTCCACCCAGTAGGCCACCTCGTCGCGGAGACGCTCGCGCACCGCCGCTGCACGCTCTCGAGCCGGCGTCGCACCCGCGCGCTCCTGGTCCGCGCGCACGAACTCGACGAGCGCGTTGCCGAGCTTCCCTGCGCGGACGTAGGCCTCGGCGCGCGCGAAGGACTGTCGTGCCCACTCGGCGTGCACGCGGTCCTTGCCCATGCGGGCGTAGGTGTGCTCGCGGTTGTGGCGAAGGACGGCATCGAAGTGCGCCATCGCGGCCCCGAGCTCCCCCTGCTTGAGGGCCTCGTTCCCCGCAGCGACCCGCCCCTCGAGCGTCTGGCGCAGACGCTCGGGAGCCTCGGGGTTGCTGGCGTCGAGGCTGGCCGCGCGTGCGTAGGCCTCCGCCGCCTGCTCCAGCTGTCCGGCCTCCCGCGCTGCATCGCCCCGCGCGACGAGCTGGAGCGCCCACGCCCGTCGGGTGTTGGCGAGCCCTCCTTGCGCCTCGTGTCCATGCGGGTCCACCGCGAGCGCGAGCTGGTAGGCGGACTCCGCGGCCTCGAAGTTTCCGGCCTGGAGCGCGGCCTCTCCCTCCTTCACCGCGCGGTGGTACGCAGAGCAGCCCGTCAGGGTGAGGACGAGCAGGCAGCCGAGCGGGAGCCAGTGTCTGCGATGGCGGGAGGCGAGGGTCCGCATAGCCCTCTGGATACGAGAGTCAGGGCCCCCACGACAACCCGGCGGCCGCCGATTCCCACCCCTGGTGGGAGAGCTGGCGGCGATGTGTGCATGCGCCTCGCGCCGGGTGGGCGCCGCGTGAGGGATGGGTTAGAGGTTTCGCGACGTGAGACTCCCCAAAACCCCCTCCCATCCCCTGCCCTTTCACGGGCGCTACCTGCAGAGCATCGCCGCCACGCCGCTCGTCCCGGTGCGGCTGGAGGAGGACGGGCCCACCATCTGGTGCAAGCTCGAGTTCCTCAACCCCAGCGGCTCCACCAAGGACCGCATCGCGCGCTACATGCTGGAGAAGGCGTGGCGCCAGGGCCTGGTGAAGCCGGGCGGGCACGTCGTGGAGGCCTCGAGCGGCTCCACGTCCATCTCACTCGCCCTGGCGTGCGCGCAGATGGGGCTCCAGTTCACCGCGGTGATGCCCGAGGGCGTCACCGGCGAGCGCGTCACCAGCATCAAGGCCTACGGCGGGCGCGTGGTGCTGAGCCCGAAGGAGGAAGGAATCCTCGGCGCCATCCAGCGCGCGGAGGAGGAGGCGAAGGCCACCGGAGGCTTCGCGACGCGGCAGTTCGAGAACCCGGACAACCCCGAGGCGCACCGCGTGGGAACGGGGCAGGAGATCCTCGCGCAGGTGCCGGGCGGGCTCGTGCACGGCGTGGTGAGCGGTGTGGGCACCGGCGGCACCATCGTGGGCCTGTACTCCGCGTTCGCCGAGGCGGGCTGTCCGGTGACGGCCTTCGTCGCGCGTCCGGTGACGGGCACGTCCATGATGGACATCGAGTGCTGCAGCTTCTCGAGCCGTGTTCCGGGCGTGGTGGACGGCCTCTCGCGCCTCTACCGCGAGGCGGACCTGGGCGCGAAGGTGGAGCTCAACGTGCCGGACGAGGTGGCCGTGCGTACCGCACGCGCGCTCATCCGCCGTGGCTTCCCGATTGGCCCCTCGTCTGGACTCAACTACGCGGCTGCTGTGATGGCCGCGAAGCAGCTCGGGCCCGGAGCGCAGGTCGTCACTGTGTTCCCGGACCGGATGGAGAGGTACTTCTCCACGGAGCTGGTGCGGGACACGGAGTAGAGAGGGTGGACTTCCTCTCCTGAGAGTCACTCGGTTGCGGGCGGCGGGGGCGGAGTGTGCGGGAGAGCGAAGCCGAGCGTGAGGACGAGGACGTGGCTCACACTCCACGCTTCCGCGTGCCTCTGCAGGAGCAGCTGATAGCCGAGTTCCAAACTGGAGCCCTCGCCGATGGCCCTCCCCAGGCCGACGATGGTGCGGCTCTCGTTGAGCCCTTCTCCGGACAGG
>JAKEEX010000811.1 GCA_022616315.1 Myxococcaceae bacterium | reverse complement strand
CGCGAGCGCTTCACGGAGAGCCACCCGACGGTCAGCGCGCTGCGCAAGAAGATGGCCCAGGTGCGCACCGAGCGCGCCGCCATCGAGGAGCGGATGAAGAGCCTGCCCGAGGCGGAGCTCTCCTCGGCCCGCCTCATGCGCGACGTGAAGGTGAACAACGAGCTCTACCTCCTCCTCCTCAACAGGGCGCAGGAGCTGCGGGTGGTGAAGTCGGGCACCGTCGGCAACGTGCGCATCATCGACCGGGCGGAGCTGCAGGAGCAGCGCGTCGCCCCTCAGCGCGGACGCATCGCGCTCTCCAGCCTCCTCGTGGGCGCCATGCTGGGAGTGGGTGTCGTCCTGCTCCAGCGGGCCCTCTTCCGCGGGGTGGAGGACCCCGACCGGCTCGAGCAGGAGCTCGGGGTCTCAGTCTACGCGAGCATCCCCCACAGCCCGAAGCAGGCGGAGATGAACCGGTCGGCCGAGAGGAGGCGCAAGGTCACCCTCACGCCCCTGGCGGTGCTCGAGCCGGACGGCCCCGCCCTCGAGAGCCTGCGCAGCCTGCGCACCAGCCTGCAGTTTGCGCTCGCCGAGGCGAGGACCAACCTCATCGCCATCGGTGGCCCACGGCCCGGCGTCGGCAAGACGTTCGTCTCCGTCAACCTCGCGCACGTGCTGTCGGACTCGGGCAAGCGGGTGCTGCTCGTGGACGCCGACATGCGCAAGGGGCAGCTGCATCGCTACTTCGGCCTCGAGCGGGTCACCGGCCTGTCGGAGCTCATCCGGGGGAGCGCGGAGCTGGAGGCGGCCCTCCGGCCTGGCCCCTCGGCCAACCTCTCGTTCATCACCACCGGAGCCATCCCGCCCAATCCCTCCGAGCTGCTGGCGAGCACGCGCTTCCGGCAGCTGGTCGAGGCGATGTCCCGGCGCTTCGACATCGCGGTGCTCGACGCCCCGCCCATCCTCGCCGTCACCGACGCGACGCTCATCGCGCAGGCCGCCGGGGTGAACCTGCTGGTGCTCAGGTCGGGGCTCCACCCCATGCGCGAGCTCGCCCTCGCCGTGAGCCGGCTGAAGAAGTGCGGCGTCCAGCCGAACGGCTTCGTCATCAACGACGTCCGCGCGCGCAGCAGTCTCCACGGGGCAGGGCGCTATGCCTACCACTACCAGTACGAGTACAAGTAGAGGTGGGG
>JAKEEX010000810.1 GCA_022616315.1 Myxococcaceae bacterium | reverse complement strand
TGCTGCGGGGCTGCGTGGCGGAGACGACGTGGCCACGCTGAAGGAGCTCCTCGGCGACTTCAGCACGCAGAACGTGGACACCGACGGGGATGGGACCAAGGACTTCGAGGAGCTGAACCTCGGGCGCAACCCCAATCTGGACGGGCCGAGCGATTGCTTCCAGAACAGCACCGCGTGCACCGTTGACGACGAGGTGCCCCCCGTCTCCTACGGCTGCAGCGCAGGTGCGGGCGGCAGCGCGCTCGCGGGCCTGGTGCTCGCAGGCTCCGCCCTGGTGTCGGCACTGCGGCGTCGGCGCAGCTGATTTCGCCGCATCCTTCGAGAGTGCCACCTCGTCCCTCTCCCGCCGGGAGAGGGACGGGAGGAGGGGGCCGCGCAGCTGGGCCACGCCGTGCGCCGGTTCCGCAGGGCAGGCGCCCTGTGTACCTCACACCAACAGTCGGTTGGCCAGCCTGCCAGACGTGAGGCAGAGGAGGACGCCGCCACTCCGTCGTGCGTGAATCGCATTCCATGCGCCACGCGACTCCCTCCTGGCTCGTCGCTGTCCTCGTCTCGACGAGTGCCCTCGCTTCTCCCGAGTACGCGAACGTCATCCAGGAGAAGACGGGCTCGAGCATCAACAGCGGGCAGATCTGTATCGTGTGCCATGACACCACTCTCGGTGGCAACGGGACGGTGAACAGGGCGTTCGGACGCGAGCTCGTGAAGCGGGGCCTCACCGGCGAAAGCAACGTGGACGGCCTGGGGGAGTTGCTCGACGAGCTCCGCGACCAGAACGTGGACACGGACGGCGACGGCACCCCGGACTTCGACGAGCTGAGCCTGGGCCGCAACCCCAACAAGCCTGGGCCCAACGACTGCTTCCCGGGAATCACTGTGTGCAGTGAGGGTGGCTCGCCCGATGACACCGATGGTGGAGTCAGGTTGCAGCTTCCCCCGGTGACCTTCGGATGCAGCGCGGGCGCGGGCGGTGGCGCGCTCGTGGGGCTCGTGCTCTCAGGTGCGACACTCGTCGTGGCGCGGCGCCGTCGGCGCTGAGACCTGGCCACCCGGCCGTGTCGCCGCTCACCCGAAGAGCCAGAACGCCAGCGTCACGAGCGGCAGGTACACGAAGAACACGAGCAGCAAGAAGCCGAGGATGTCCTTGAACTCGAGCTTCGCCACCGCGAGCAGGGGCAGG
>JAKEEX010000809.1 GCA_022616315.1 Myxococcaceae bacterium | reverse complement strand
GTGCGCGCGCGCCCGTGGAGGAGGGCGACGTGGCTCACAGCGTACGGTGTGAGAGAGTGTCGGGCATGACGCGGGGCGGCGGGGTGGGACTCGCTGGTTGCACATTGCCCTCACGCTGGCTGCGAGCCAGATGTCACGGCTCGTCCTGACAGGAGCCACTTGCCCTGGTTTGATGCCGCTCCCAGTATGAGGGACGGGCAATGCTCACCGACACCGACCCGAAGACTGAAGCCTTTCTCATCGAGGGCTACCGGCGCATGAGCGCGGCCCAGAAACTCGAGCGCGTGCGTCAGCTGACGCACGCGGTCCAGCAACTTGCGCTCTCAGACATCCGCCGTAAGCACCCGGGGGCCAGCGAGCGCGAGCTCCAGCTGCGCCTGGCTTCTCGTTGGTTGGATGCGGAGACCATGCGGCGAGCATTCGGCTGGGACCCGGCGCGCGAGGGTTATTAGTGCTCAGCGAGCCGCTTCTCGTCGTCTCCAGGTTGGCTGCTGTCCTGGACAGGCTCGGAGTGCCGTACCTGGTGGGCGGCTCGCTCGCCAGTTCGGTCTTCGGGGTGCCTCGGGCCACGCAGGACGTCGACCTTGTCGCCGATTTGCGCCGCGAGCACGTGGCTTCATTCGTCGCGGCCCTCTCGGACGAATTCTACGTCGACGCCGAGATGGTCGAGGACGCCATCCGCCGGCGACGCTCGTTCAACGTCATTCACCTCGGGACCATGTTCAAGGCGGACGTCTTCATCATGAAGATGGACCCTTGGTTCCATGAGGAGATGCAGCGAGCTCGGGAACAGACGGTGGGTGTTGGAGCCGAGAGCATCTCCATTCGCTTTGCGACACCCGAAGACACGTTGCTGCACAAGCTCGTGTGGTACCGCATGGGCGGCGAGGTGTCCGACCGGCAGTGGGGCGACATCCTCGGTGTTCTGCGAATCCAGGCGGATGCCCTGGACAATGAGTACCTCGACACCTGGGCAGCTCACCTTCAGGTGGCGGACCACCTCGCCCGGGCCAGGAGCGAGGCGGGCCAGTAGAGGTGAGGGCCATCACTCCGGCCAGAGCTCCTGACCTTCGCGCTCCACGTGGTAGCCGGCCTCGGTGAGGTTCTTCACCACCTCGCGGCCGTGCTCTTCATCGCGCACCTCGAGCACCAGCTCGATGCCCACGCGGTCCACCGGCACCAGCCACATGGCGCGGCGGTGGAAGATGTCGATGACGTTCGCCCCTGCCTTTGCCGCGCGCTCGATGAGCGGCGCGAGGTTTCCCGGCCTGTCGTCCACCGAGGTGCGTAGGAGGATGTAGCGGCCCTGCTTCACCATCACCTGCTCGATGACCCGCGCCAGCAGGTTGCCGTCGATGTTGCCGCCGCCCATCACCACGCAGACGTTCTCGCCGGGGCGCACCGCCACCTTGCCGCTCAGAAGCGCCGCCACGCCCGCGGCCCCGGCACCCTCCACCACCAGGTGCGCGTTCTGCACCACGTGCGCAATGCCGCGCGCAATCTCCTCGTCGCTCACAGTGACGACGTCGTCCACCAGGCGCTTGATGATGGGCAGCGTCAGGTCTCCCGGCCGCTTCACGGCGATGCCGTCCGCAATCGTGCGCGCCGCCGGCGCCGTCACGGGCTCACCCGCCGCCAGCGAGGCCTGGATGGAGCTGCAGCCCGCGGCCTGCACCCCGATGATGCGCACGCCGGGGATGAGCGCCTTCACCGCCACGGCGATGCCGCTGACGAGCCCTCCACCCCCGATGGGCACCACCAGCGTCTCCACGTCCGGCAGCGCGTCCACCACCTCCATGCCGATGGTGCCCTGGCCGGCCATGACGTGCTCGTCGTTGAACGCGTGCACGTACGTCAGCCCGCGCTCCTCCTGGAGCTGCCGCGCGCGTGTGCCCGCGTCGTCGAAGGTGGCCCCGTGCAGCACCACC
>JAKEEX010000808.1 GCA_022616315.1 Myxococcaceae bacterium | reverse complement strand
GGTGGACGGGCCACCTTCTGGAGGAGCGCCGGCTTGCCGCCGGGCGGATACCGCAGAGCCGGCGCGACTCATTCAGCCCGCGGATGAATCCAGCAGGGCTTGGGCGTTAGCCCAGGTATGGCGGGGATGACTCTGCGGGAGAAGGAGCGGGCGGAGCTAGCGGAGGCGTTCCGCACGACGGAGGACAGGCGGCTGGCCGAGCGCTGTCAGGCGGTGTTGATGGCGGCGCGCGGGCGACGTCCTGAAGAGATTGCCCAAGACGTCTGCGCCGGCGTGCGCACGGTGTACACGTGGCTGCGGCTGTACCGGGAAGGGGGCTTGGCGGGCCTGCGGATTACCTGGGCGCCGGGCAAGACGCCGCTCATTCCTGAGGCCCACGCCGAGGAAGTGAAGGAGTGGGTGCGTCGGGGGCCGCAAGCGTGTGGGGTAGCGAGGGCCAACTGGACGTACGGCACGCTGGCCGAGCACTACGCGCGGGTGAAGGACGTGGGCATCAGCGAAACGTGCATGCGCGACTTCTGCCACCGCCACGGCATCCGCCCCTACCGGCCCACCTACCGCTTCTTGAGGGGTGACCCCGAGAAGCAGGCACGGGCCGCCGAGGAGATAGAGGCGCTAAAAGGGGGGCCCGCGAGGGCACTCTCGTCTGCCTGAGCCAGGACGAGGCCCGCTTCACCCAGGTGCCCACTCTCACGCGCACCCTGGGCATCAAGGGGGAGCGCCCCACGGTGGGCACCTGGGACTGCAAGGACGTGGTGCACGTCTTCGGCTCGGTAAACCTCGCCACGGGCGAACTGGTGCACCACTTGTACGCCAGTGAGGCGCGGGAGCGGCGCGTGGACGGAATGAGCAAGTGCGCCCGCATGCAGGCGCAGTTTGCCCGCCACCTGGACGACGTGGGCCGCGCCTACCCGCGCGAGGACTTCCTGCGCGTGGTGCTACTGGTGGACGGGGCGCCCTGGCACCGCGGACGGCTGGTGGAGGAGGCCCTCAAGAGAAACCCCCACCTGCTCCTCTACAAGCTGCCCCCCTACAGCCCGCAGCTACAGCCCATTGAGAGGCTGTGGCGCCCACTGCGCTTCGACGTCAGCCACAACCGCCTCTACGACACCCTGCCCGAGCACGTGGCCGCTCTGGAGGGGCGCCTGCGCGAGTACAAGCGCAGGCCCCTCACCGTCCTGCAGGCCATCGGACTGCTGCCGGAGTCAGCCGCGGGCTGAATGAGGCCCGCGTTGGGGCTGTCGTGGTCGTTCCCCGGACGCCCTTGGCTCCAGCGGCGTGCGCTGCGCCAGGCGCTCGGCACCGCGGGCGATGCGGCGTGGGCCTTCCGGCGTTCCACGTGGAACGCTCCGACGCTCCTGCCTCCCGGCCATCCTCTGGTGCCACGCGGCCCGACCCAGGCGCGCACTCACGTCCCC
>JAKEEX010000129.1 GCA_022616315.1 Myxococcaceae bacterium | reverse complement strand
TTCCTCCCGCGCAAGGGAAGCCTGAAGGGCATGCTCGCGCATGCGCAGTCCCTCCTCGTCTTCAGCGCCTCGTCCGTGACGCTGGTGGACGCGGAGGGTCAGCTGTCCTTCCACGCCGGGATGGCGCACCTCCGGATGCAGCGGCTGGCGACAGGGGAGGGAGACACGCTCGCGCGGCTCGCGGACCTCCGCCCCGGCGACACCGTTCTCGACTGCACGCTGGGCCTCGGGCAGGACGCCCTGGTGGCGGCACGCGCGGTGGGCCCCGGCGGACGCGTGGTGGGCGTGGAGAGGAGTCTCCCACTCTACGCCGTGCTCTCCGCGGGGCTGTACCGCGCGGGTGCCTTCCCGGACTCCTGCAGGGTGGAGGCGCACCACGCGGACGCGCGCGCGTTCCTCGGGGCCCTGCCGGCTGGCTCCTTCGACGTCGTGCTCTTCGACCCCATGTTCGAGGCAGCCAGGAAGTCGCAGCCCGCATTCGAGCTCCTGCGCCGCCACGCCGACCACACGCCCCTCGGCCCCGAGACGCTCGCCGAAGCCCGCAGGGTGGCGCGCCGCCGCGTGCTCGTGAAGGCAGCACGCGCGACCCGGGCCTTGAGGAGCCTCGGCCTCACGCCGCTCACCACCTCGCGCTACGCGGACCTCTCGTGGGGCGTCCTGGACGTCCGGACACCCTAGCCGCGGCGCGCCGCCCTCGGAGAGCCCTCGCTCCCCAGCGGTGACAGCTTGCCGCTCAGCGCACCCGCCTGCTCGTGGGCCATGAGATCCCGCGGGCTCCGGTAGTAGTGCATGGGCGAGTGGTGGAGGAGGTTGGAGACGCGGCTGGTGTAGATGCATGCGTACTGCTCCACCTGCTCTCCGAAGCGGCTGTTCTCGTTGCCCTCCTTGAACATGAGCCCCCAGTAGGGGTTGAAGCCCTCCTCCACGTCCTTCTCCAGCGAGTCCACCACGGCGCTCGCCTCCTTGAAGGCGCGGCGGAGCCGCTCGAGCTCCCGCTTCCCACGCCCACGCGCGCCCTCGAGCTCCGCCTGCGCGTCCGCGGGGAAGTCCCCGCGCTCCAGGCGGCGCTCCAGCGCGTTGAGGGCCGCCTTGTGCTGGTTGACCTCGTCGTCCAGCCGTGCTCGCAGCACCTCCAGCTCCGCGAGGCGGGCAATCTCCTCGGCGCTCGAGTCCGTGTAGACGATCTCGTCCTCCAGCTCCTGGACGATCATGCACGTGCGCCAAAGCGAGCTCTTCTTGGACTTCAGGATGTCGCCGAAGATGTGGTCCCCCACGTAGAGGACGGTCTCACCGCGGAACTGGGTGAACTGCTCGAAGGCATTGAGGTTGCCGCCCTGGTACACCTTGCCCCGCTCGAGGCCCGTGGCCGTCCCCAGCACGCGGCCCTCCTCGGTGGAGGTGTCCAGCTCGAGGAAGGCCCGTTGCTCGGTGAAGAAGGCGGGCTTGCCCGCGCCCGTGACGATGAAGTCGAAGTAGTTGCGCCAGCTCGGGTACTCGGAGAGCACCCCGTCCAGGAGGTAGCGCATCACCGCGTCCGTGTAGTCCCACGCGGAGTTGGTGAGCAGGAAGATCCGTTTCCCACCGCTGCGCAGCTTGTGGAGCGTCGGCCCCAGCTCCAGGTCCTTGAAGATGTAGCGCCCGATGTCCTTGCGGATCTCCTGCTTGAGGGAGTTGTCCCGGTGTACCGCGTCGATGGTCTCGCGGATGTCGTCGTACAGGCGCCCGTAGTCCACCGGGAGCCCGCGGGACTCCATCAGCTCGATGATGCCCGCGAAGAGCCACGCCTCCGGGAGCGCGAACAGGGTGTCGATCCAGGCGAACTGCGGGTTGCTCAGCGGGATGCGCGCGTTGCGGTAGAGCTTCCGCCACACCTCCCGCTCGAGCGGACGCAGCCCGTGGTAGGCGCGCCCCACGTGGCCGAAGCGGTCCATCTTCAGGAGGTTGCCGTTGAGCCGGTCCACGGCCAGCCCGCGCATGACGAAGTGGTGGTCGTACCGGAGCAGGCCCACCTCGGGCGGGTAGCCGTGCTCGGACACGAGCCGCGCCAGCGTCATGTCGAACGACAGCTGCTCGACGCGGCGCATGTGGTAGATGGCCAGCGTGTAGTCCATGTCGAAGCCGACGAGGTCGATGCGCTCCATCCGCAGGTTGCGGTTGACGAAGACGTCGCGCGAGCGTGGCACCTCGCGGCGCGCGCGGGGCATGGAGAGCACGCGCACCACGTCCTCGTCCTCGAGCAGGGCCTGCGCGCGCGTTGCGGCCTCCCGGATGGAGGCCTCCCGGAGGACCGAGCGGTAGCTGCCGTGGAGTGGCTCCGGGCTGAGGCCTCCCGGGATGGGGGCGGTGGGGGAGAGGAGTGTCGTTGCCACGGACACAAGGCTAACGCCGTACTCCCGAGGCGGCAGCCACCGAGGGTTCGCCAGATGGCGCACCGCGCGACATTCCACGTGCACCTTCGGTCCCGGCTGCTATGCATCCGGCCTCTTTCCGCTCCCAAGGAGGAGTCCGCCTCATGTCGAAGGCTCCCGCCAGCGCCCGGTCCCGAGCACCCGCGGTCGACCCCGTCCTCGCCTCCCTCCTCAAGGTGCAGGAGGCAACGCTGCCCAACGGACTCAAGGTGCGGCTCCTCCCCAATCGCCAGACGCCGCTGGTGAGCCTCTACCTCTTCTACCGCGTGGGCAGCCGCAACGAGCGCCCGGGCATCACGGGCATCAGCCACCTCTTCGAGCACATGATGTTCAACGGTGCGAAGCGCTATGGCCCGAAGGAGTTCGACCGCGTCCTCGAGTCGCGAGGGGGGCGCTCCAATGCGTACACGTCCACGGACCTGACCGTGTACCACGAGGACTTCGCGTCGGACGCGCTGGAGACCGTGCTGGACCTCGAGTCGGACCGGATGCGCTCCTTGCGAATCTCCGACGAGACGCTCGCGAGCGAGCGGGAGGTGGTGAAGGAGGAGCGCCGCGCGCGCGTGGACAACGACATCGCGGGGCTGATGGACGAGGAGCTCGGCACGCTCGTCTACCGCGCGCACCCCTACCGGTGGCCCGTCATCGGCTGGATGGCGGACATCGAGGCCATCTCGCGTCCGGACTGCGAGCAGTACTTCCGGACCTACTACGCCCCCAACAACGCGTCGCTGTACCTGGTGGGGGACTTCGACCCCAGGGAGGCGCTCGCGCTCGTCCGGAAGTACTTCGGTGCCATCAAGCCCGGGCCCGAGCCGCTGCCGGTCATCGACCCGGAGCCGTCTCAGAAGGGGGAGCGTCGCGCGCGGGTCCACCACCCGGCCCAGGCGCCCTCGCTCATGGTGGGCTACCGGGGGCCCCCGGCGCGGGATCCGGAAACGCTCGTGCTCGACGTCATCCAGTACGCGCTCACGGTGGGGGAGGGGAGCCGCCTCACACGTGAGCTCGTCTACGGCCGCGAGCTCGCCGTCCACGCCATGATGGACTGGACGTGGCGCATCGATCCGGGGACCGCCATCTTCTTCCTCGAGCTCAAGCCGGACAGCCGCCCAGAGCAGGTGGAGCAGGCGCTCCTCGCAGAGCTGGACCGCGTCATCGCGGACGGTCTGTCCGAGCAGGAGCTGCAGAAGGCGAAGAACAACCTCCGTGCCCACCTGCTCCGGGAGCTGAGCACCAACGCCGGGAGGGCGCATGCCCTCGGCCAGTACGAGGCGCTCTTCGGCTCGTGGAGGGCAGGCCTCACGCTCCCCGCGGCGTACGCCGCCATCACCAACGCGCGCGTGAAGGAGGTGGCGGCACGCTACTTCGCCCCCGAGCGCAGGTCCGTGGTGACCCTCGTCCCCGAGCTGCCGTCCCGGCCCGGCCTCGCCGCGTGAGCGTCCTGCGCCCTCACGTGCGCACCCCGAAGACCGGAGTGATCTCAAGATGGCCCAGAAAGCGCGTCCCCGCCGCACCCGTGCTGCCACCCCCGGCTGGAAGCTCCCTCCCCTCCACGAGGCCCGCACCTCCACCGGACTCAAGGTGCTCGTCTGCCCGCGCGGCCCTCTCCCGCTCGTGACGCTCCGCCTCGTCCTCCAGGCGGGGAGCGCGCACGACCCCGCGGGCAAAGAGGGGCTCGCGGAGTTCGCGGCACGTCTCCTGCGCCGAGGCACCTCGCGCATGGGCGCCCGGGAGATCGACGACGCGGTGGAGTTCGTGGGTGCGAGCCTCTCGATGGGGGTCACCGAGGAGCTCTTCGTGGTCAACATCACCACGCCCGCCGAGCACCTGGGGGCCATGCTGGAGGTGATGGGACAGCTCCTGCGCGACCCTGTCTTCCCCGAGGACGAGCTCACGTCCGCGCGCACGCGCGCCCTCGCGCAGCTCGCCAACGACCTGGACGACCCGGCGCTGCTCGCGGACCGCGCCCTCACCCGCGCGTACTGGGGCGCCCACCCCTATGGGCACGATCCGAGCGGGCGTGCCGCCACCGTGGCCACGTTCAGCCGCGAGGACCTCCGGCGCTTCCACCGGGAGAGGCTGGGCCCGCACCTGGCGCTGCTGGTGGTGGTGGGTGCGGTGGAGCCGCGGGAGGTGTTCCACGCCGCGGAGCGGGCCTTCGAGGGCTGGACGGGTGGACCCGAGATGCCCTCCCAGGTTCCGGTGCTGCCTGGACCCGTGCTCGCGGGCCGCGTGGTGGTGGTGGACAAGCCGGACCAGACGCAGTCCCAGGTGCGCCTCGCGGGCCGCGGCTTCGCGTTCGGCGCGCCGGACCACTTCCCCGCGGTGGTGATGAACGTCGCGCTCGGAGGCGGCTTCACCTCGCGGCTCGTCAACGAGATCCGCGTCAACCGTGGGCTCACCTACGGCATCGGGAGCTACTTCGAGGCCCACCGCGCGGACGGCGCGCTGCACGTGACGACGTTCACCAAGACGGAGACCACCGCGAAGCTCCTCAAGCTCACGCTCGGCGAGCTCAAGAAGATGCGGCAGAAGGGGCTGGCCGCGGCGGAGCTGAAGCACGCGCAGACCTACCTGGCGGGGCTCTACCCCTTGCGCACGGAGACCAACGACTCCGTCGCGGCCTCGCTCGCGGAGGTGAAGGTGTACGGCCTGGGGACCGACTGGATCGAGCGCTACCAGGAGCGCGTGCGCGCGGTCACCCTCGCGCAGGCCAATGCCGCCGCCGCCCGGTATCTCTTCGCCGAGCCACCCGTGGTCGTCGTGGTGGGCAACGCGGAGGCGCTTCGCGAGCAGCTCGAACCCTTCGGTGAGGTGAGCGTGGTGGCCGCCACGGAAGCAGAGTGAGTGGCCTGCGACTGCTCCACGCGGATCCACGCCTGGTCGTGGTGGACAAGCCGGCGGGGCTCCCCGTCATCCCGGGGCGGGGGGAGGAGGCGGGACCCTCCGTGCGCGAACTGCTCGAGGCGCAGCTGGGACGGCGCGTCTGGGTGGTCCACCGCCTGGACCGGGACACGACGGGCGTGCTCGTCTTCGCGCTCGACGCGGACGCCCACCGCGCGCTGAACCTCGCGTTCGAGGGAAGCAAGGTGCACAAGCGCTACCTCGCGCTCGTCACGGGGCGGCTCGAGGGCCCTCGGACGGTGGACGTCCCCCTCGTGCCTGCCCGCCGGGGCCGGATGCGCCCGGCGCGCCCTGGCGAGGAGGGCAAGCCCTCCATCACGCGCCTGAGCCCCGTGGAGCACCTGCCCGGCGCAACGCTCGTGGAGGCCGAGCCCCTCACGGGGCGCACGCACCAGATCCGCGTCCACCTGCGAACGGTGGGCCACCCGCTGCTCGTGGACCACCAGTACGGAGAGCCCGGGCCATGGCGCGGCGGTGTCCTCGCGCGCACACCGCTTCACGCAGCCCGCCTGGAGCTTCCGGCCACGGGCGGGCTCCCGGCACTCACGCTCGAGGCGCCCCTTCCGGACGACATGGAGGCGGCCCTCAGGGGCCTTCGCGAGGAGGCCGCGACGTGAGGCTCACGTGGGTTCAGAGCCCCCAGGGCATCGCCTGGGCGACGGCGTCCGGCGCGCCCGCAAGACGCACCTCGAGGAACGGCTCGCGCCCGTCCTG
This sequence comes from Myxococcaceae bacterium, assembly GCA_022616315.1. GTDB lineage: Bacteria > Myxococcota > Myxococcia > Myxococcales > Myxococcaceae > JAKEEX01. The sequence continues at coordinate 188 of JAKEEX010000129.1, read as the reverse complement.
GACCTGAGTGACACGAAAGAGCGCGCGATCCTTGAAGAACCGGACGCGCTCGAGGCGCACCCCGCGCGAGGTGAACTCGAGCATGGGACCTGGCAGCGACTGCGCGTGGAGGACCCAAAGCCAGGAGGGGTGCTGCGCGTCGGGCCACGCGGACGTCAGCACCGCGAAGAGTGGGTTGCTCCGCGGCA
>JAKEEX010000010.1 GCA_022616315.1 Myxococcaceae bacterium | reverse complement strand
GTGGGGGTGTACCCCTGTCCCCAGGACGCGGCCCGTACACCCGTGCGCCCCCAAGGTCCCCTTTCCCCCCAGAGCGCCCGCCCCTCACCTCGCGGCGGTGCTTCCACACGCGCGCGGCAGCCAGAGCACGAGCAGGCCAGCACGGGAGCGCACCCGCGTCACCCGCGGCGCACCGTGCATCCGGCTACGGCGCCCGTCCTACCGTGCCCTCACTCCTCCTCACCGCCGCTCAGCAGACCCTTGAGGTCCACACCGCCGGGGACGAGTGCCCCTTGCGCGTAGTGCATCAGCAGCGCGCGGTTGTCCTCGACGGAGATGTTCTGCATCTCCAGCGCGCCGATGCGGTCCTCCGGGGTGAACGCCGAAACGGTCTTCTCCATGGAGAGCTTGTCCGGTGCGTACGCGGCCTGCTCCGCCACGGTGTTCATCAGCGTGTAGTCGTCCCCGCGCCGCAGCTCGACCGTCACCTCGCCGGTGATGGCGGAGGCCACCCAGCGGCCCAGCGTCTCGCGCAGCATGAGCGCCTCGGGGTCGTACCACTTGCCCTCGTAGAGCAGCCGCCCCAGCCGGCGCCCCAGGGTGAGGTACTGGTCCGTGGTGTTCTCGTTGTGGATGACGGAGAGCAGCCTCTCGTAGGTGAGGTGCAGGAGCGCCATGCCCGGCGCCTCGTAGATGCCGCGGCTCTTCGCGTCGATGACGCGGTTCTCCACCTGGTCGCTCATGCCCAGGCCGTGGCGCCCGCCGATGGCGTTTGCCTCGGAGAAGAGCTCGAACGCGGAGCCGAACCGCTTGCCGTTGATGGCCACCGGCACGCCCCTCTGCCAGGTGACGGTGACCTCCTCGGCGTCGACGCGGACCTCGGGCTTCCAGAACGCCACGCCCATGATGGGGTTGACGATCTTCATTCCCCGGTCCAGCCGCTCGAGGTCCTTCGCCTCGTGCGTGGCACCGAGCACGTTGGCATCCGTGCTGTAGGCCTTCTCCGCGCCCATGCGGTACGGAAGGCCGAGCCCCTGCAGGTAGGCGGACATCTCCGTGCGGCCGCCCAGCTCCTGCACGAAGCGCGCGTCCAGCCACGGCTTGTAGATGCGCAGCTCCGGGTTGACGAGCGTGCCGTAGCGGTAGAAGCGCTGGATGTCGTTGCCCTTGTGGGTGCTGCCGTCGCCGAAGACGTGCACGCCGTCCTCGCGCATGGCGCGGATGATGGCGGTGGTGGTGACGGCGCGCCCGAGCGGCGTGGTGTTGAAGTACTTCCTGCCGCCCACCGACAGGTGGAACGCGCCACACTGGATGGCGGCGATGCCCTCGCGCACCAGCGCCTCGCGGCAGTCCACCAGGCGCGCGGCCACCGCCCCGTGCTGCAGCGCCACCGGCGGGATGTCCGCGGGGTTCTTCTCGTCCGGCTGCGCGAGGTCCGCGGTGTACGCGTGCACCTGCACGCCGTTGCGGCTCATCCACGCCACCGCGGCGCGGGTGTCCAGACCACCCGAGAAGGCGATTCCGACCGGGGTTCCTGCGGGGGGAAGGGAACGGTAGATGCGGCTCACGCGGCACACCAAACAACCCGGGGGCGCGCGGATCAAGCTTGAAGTGGGCTCGCGGTGGACCGGGATACGCAGCGTCGGTCCAGCCCCCTCACCCTTTCCCTCTCCCAGAGGGAGAGGGGATGTTGGCGTGGGTCAGGCGACCCGGTCGGTGATGCCGGCCCGGGCGGCCTCTGCCTCGAGTGCTCCGAGGAGCTCCCCGAAGAGTGCGGCCTCGATGGCCAGTGCCTGCTCGAGCCCGTCCGTCACGCCTGCCTTCTCGAGCCGCGCCACGCAGGCCTGCTCGATGGCGACGCGGTGGTTCTGCTCCTCGGTCACCACCTGCCCCAGCTCCTCGCGCACGGCCGGGTTGCGGCTCGCGGCCTTGTAGAGGGGGTAGAGCTGCATGGCGCGCCGCTCGATGACCGTCGTCGTCAGGAGGTAGTGCAGCACCAGGTCCTCGCGGCCCGTGCGCTCCATGGCCCACGCGGCCAGCGCGCGGTCCAGCTTCTGGAAATAGCCCGTGGCCTCCTGCGGGCAGAGATAGTCCGGGGCGTCGCCACCGGCCACCTCGCACGCGAGCCGCTTGAAGGCGAACGCGTGCCGCGTCTCGTCCGCGAGGTGCTCCAGGACCTCCCGCGTCGGGTGCCGGTCCGCCACGGTGCGCGAGATCTTCCTCGCGCCGATGAACTCGAGGAGCGACACGGTGTGGAGCCAGCGCGCCTCGAGGGCGGGTGAGGCGGCCAGGGCTTTGAGGACGTGGAGGGTGCGCTCGCGCATGGAGCGGCCCCTCTAGCGCGGCGCAGCCGCCATGGCGAGCCCCGCGTGAAGCTCCCTTCCCCGCCCCTCGGACAGCCGGTCCGCCTGGAGGCGCGGCAAACCCCTGCTCTGAACGGTGCTGACGGCGCCTTCCGACGGGCGTCTTGCACCGGAGGTCGCGGGCGCTAGGCTCGCGCGCCCTACCGTCCCCCTTCTCCTCGGACTCCGCCCCGTCATGAACTTCACCCTCACGTCCGGTGACGCGCTCGAGCTCGCTGGCGAGCTGCTCGTCCT
>JAKEEX010000807.1 GCA_022616315.1 Myxococcaceae bacterium | reverse complement strand
GGTCATCTGCCATGAGCATGTCGGACCCGCCCGGGAGTGGCTGCCCGAGGAGCAGGCCTTCGGATTCTCGGTGGCGCAGCTGGTCTCGATCCGGCTCGAGATGGAGGAACGCCTGAAGGCCGAGCAGGCCCTGCGCGAGAGCGAGGCGCGGTTCTCCGTCCTGGCCAGCAGCGCTTCCGACTACTCGCTCGTCCTCCTGGACGCTCAGGGCCGCGTCCAGATCGGCTCCGGACGCCTCCGGGGATTCCACTCGGAGGAGTTTCGCGGTCGGCACGTCTCCGCCTTCTTCACGCCCGATGACGTGGCGCGGGGCCGCCCGAAGCGTGCGCTCCAGCGCGCCCTGAAGCATGGCAGGTACCGGGAGGAAGGGTGGCTCGTCCGGGCGGATGGCTCGCGCTACTGGGCCAGCATGGACATCGTGCCGCTCTGGACCGAGACCGGAGAGCTGAGCGGGTTCGCCAGTGTGATGCACGACCTGACCGAGAGGAAGCTGGCGGAGGAGAAGCAGCAACTGCTCGACGAGGCGAAGCGCTCCGAGCGGGAGCAACGGCTCCTCTACACGACGAGCGCCGCCCTGGGCTCCTCCCTGAAGGTGGAGCACAACCTGGCACGTGTGGCGCAACTGGTGGTCCCCATGCTCGCGGATGGCTGTTTCACACTCCTGATGGACGCCCCGGAGACCGATGGCGCTCTGAGGTCCGTGGCGATAGCCAGTGTGGATGCAGCGGGCGAAGGGCTCCTCGAGCAACTGGCAAGCACCCTGGGCCGGGAGACGAGCTGGGGCCCCCGGTTCCGGAATGTCATGCGCGGCGCGACTCCGCGCATGTTCCACTCCGGCGGTGCCTCGCCACCCGCAGGATTCGTGGACGACCCTGCGGGTGAATGGCTCCTGCGGGCACTCGGCGTGCACTCCGTCATGGTCACCCCGCTCCGGACCCACAGGAAGACCATCGGGGTGATGACCTTCGTCCGCTTCAGGTCGAAGGCGCGCTTCCTCAAGCGGGACCTCCGCGTGGCCGAGGAGCTCGCCCGGCGCGCAGCGTATGCCGTGGAGTCCGCGCACCTGTATCAGTTGGCGCAGCAGTCCATCTCCCTCCGGGACGAGTTCCTCTCCATCGCCTCGCACGAGCTGCGCACGCCGCTGTCCGCGGTCCGCCTCAACTTCGAGGGACTGCAGCGGCTGGTCTCCCGGCGCCATGCCGAAGGGTCCGGCGAGGACGTCCAACGCAAGCTCGAATCCGCGACGCGGCAGGTCACCCGCATGGCGCGGCTCATCGACGACCTGTTGGAGGTGTCTCGTCTCTCGATCGGCAAGCTCGAGCTGCATCCTGCAGAGCTCGACCTCGGCAAGCTGGTGGACGCGGTCGCAGAGCTGTTCCGCGATGAGGCCGCGCGCACCCACACCCCACTCCACGTCGACACTGCGGCTCACGTCGTGGGGCGATGGGACCCGCTCCGGCTCGAGCAGGTGATCATCAACCTCGTCTCCAACGCGCTCAAGTTCGGGGCCGGCAAGCCCCTGGAGCTGGCGGTGCGAGAGCAAGGAGAGATGGCGTGTCTCATCGTCAGGGACCACGGCATCGGCATCTCCGCCAAGGACGTGGCGCGCATCTTCGGCCGCTACGAGCGGGCGGTCTCCTCCCGCCACTTCGGCGGGCTGGGGCTGGGGCTGTACATCTCCCAGAAGCTCGTCGAGGCCCAGGGAGGCAGCATCGAGGTGGAGAGCAGGATTGGCGAGGGCACGACCTTCCTCGTGCACCTCCCCAGGTGGTCCCTGGGGGACGCCGCCTCGCGGGAAGCGGGAGAGCCGCTGACCAGCGAGGCCCACGAACACCCCTGAGCAACTAGCCGCGACCGTGGCGTAGCGCCG
>JAKEEX010000128.1 GCA_022616315.1 Myxococcaceae bacterium | reverse complement strand
CCTTGCGGACCCCCGGACCCTCCGCGCCGACGACGAGCGCCAGGGGACCATCCAGCCGGGCCTCCCAGAGGGCCTGCTCGCCCTCGGGGTCCGCTGCCGCCACCCAGAGGCCAGCCTCCTTGAGGTCCTCGAGGGCGCGGGAGAGGTTCGTCACCCGTGCCACCGGGCAGTGCTCCACGGCACCGGCGCTCGCCTTGGCCACCACGCCCGTCACCTACGCGGCGCGGTCCTTGGGGATGACCACGCCGTGGGCGCCCAGGGCATGGGCGGAGCGGATGATGGCGCCGAGATTCTGTGGGTCCTGGATGCCGTCGAGCACCACGACGAGCGGGGGGCGCCCCGAGGCTTCGGCGGCGGCGAGCAGGTCCTCCAGCTCCGCATAGGCGTAGGGCCGGAGCGTCGCCACCACCCCCTGATGGACGCCTCCGCCCGCCATGCCAGCGAGTCGCTCCCGGGGGACGCGCTCGACGCGCACCCCAGCCTCCCGGGCGCGCGAGAGGAGCTCCGCGGCGGCGTGGGAGGCGAGCTGTCCCTCCGCGAACGCGAGGCGGTCCACGTCCTCCGGATGCGCACGGAGCGCCTCGAGCACCGGGCCGAGGCCCCAGATGTAGCGCTCGCCGGCGGCCCGCGAGGGCTCAGCTGCGCCGTGGCCCGGTCCTCGTGGTTGGTCCTTGCGCCCCATCGGGGGCAGCGCTTAGCGCACCTCTCCGGGCTGCACCAAGTTCTTCTTGCCGGCGCTCGCGCCGCCTGCCGCCTCCACCGTCACGGGCACCGAGACGTTGCGCTGCTGACGTGCGCAGAGCTTCTCCGTGCAGATGAAGAACGTGAGCTTGCCGTCCACGACGCCCTTCCCTGCCTCGGTCCCGGTGATCGGCACCTCGAAGCGCGGCTCCGCGTAGGCCTGCCCTTCCTTCTTCTTCGCCACGGAGTCCGCGAGCGTCAGCTTGCTCTTCGCCACCTGCACCTTCTGGCCACCGAGCTCGAGCTTGAGGGGGGCCTCGTCGGAGACGTGGGCCTCGGGCTTCGTCCGGATGGTGAGGACGAATTTCCCCCGCTCTCCGCTCTTGAGCGCGGCCGTGGAGCCCTCGGTGCTGAGCTCGTAGAGGGAGGCCGGATCCACGTCCTCCGCCCCGAACGCCGACACGGCCGTCAACAGCGCTACCACCGTCACCAGTCGCTTCATCTGAAAGCTCCCTTGGGAAATGCGAACCTGGGGACCGACGCTCCGCCGGCCCGTTGCTTCAAACCCGCCCGCCCGCCAGCTTCCTCCCCTTCGCCGGAGCGCGCCGGGAGGTCCGCGGCCACGCTGCGACGGGCTCGTGGGAACGCGGGGGCGTCCTCGTGGCTCGCGCCTGCGCCGCGAGGGCCTCCGCGCGCTCGATGACGCGCGTCGCCACGTCCACGCCGGTGGCCTGCTCCATCGCGGCGAGCGCGGGCGAGCTGTTGACCTCGAAGATCTTGGGAGCGCCCTTCACGTCCAGCATGTCCACCGCGGCGACCTCCAGTCCCATCAGGCGCGCGGCGGACTCGGCTGCCCTGCGGTGCGCCGTCGGGAGCTGGATGCGCTCCAGGCGGGCGCCTGCGTTGAGCGTCTGGGACAGGCGTCCCACGCGAGGTCGCCGTCGCACGGCCGCCACCGCCTGGCCTCCGACCACGAGCACACGGATGTCCTGGTCCGCCTTCCTCACGTACTGCTGGACGACGAGGTTGTGGCCCAGGCCGAGGACCGCCTCGAGGGTGGCCTCGAGCGACTGCAGGCTCTCGCAGATCATGATGCCCCGCCGCTCCTGGCCCTGGAGGAGCTTGACGAGGACGGGCACACCGCCCACCAGGCCCACCATCTCGCGCAGCTCCGCCGCGTCGCGCGCCATCACCGTCGCGGGGATGTCGATGCCGTTGGCGGACAGGAGCTGGAGCGAGCGCATCTTGTTGCGCGCCTGCGCGATGGCGTCCGCAGAGTTGACCAGCGGCACGCCGCGCATGGCGAGCTGGTTCACGACCGCGAGGCCGTAGACGTTCACCGACTGCGCGATGCGCGGGACCACCACGTCACACGCCGGCATGCGCCTGTGCTGGTAGAAGAGGTTCGCGCTCTTCCCATCGAGGTGCATCTGCACCTTGACCGGGTCCAGCACCCGGACCCTGTGCCCACGCGCGCGCGCTGCCTCCACCAGCCTGTGCGTGGAGGCGATGGAGGCCGAGCGGGAGAGGACGGTCAGCTTCATGACGGGACGCGCGAGGCTAGTGCCGCACCTGGCGGCCGTAAAGCGCGGCCCTCGGGGACGAGACGGGTGTCAGCGGGTCTGCACCACGACGACCGAGACCTTCACCGGGCTGGCCTTCGTCGAGGCCTTGATGAGATCGCACTTCGCGCCCTGGAAGAGGACGGCAGGCTTCGTGGTCCCGCTCCCAGCCTGGAAGGTCCAGTTGACGGTGCCGCCAGACTCGCGCGCGATCACCTCGTCGTTGATCTTGACGGACAGCAGCCGCTCGTCCGACGGGGACGACTGAAGCTCGAAGCGGCAGGGCTCGGGGCGGATGATGGCCTTGCCGATCTTCTCGAGGGCGGTCGCCAGCTCCGCGCCGTTGGCGGCCTGGAAGAACGACTGACTGCACGCGCCGTTGTTGCAGGTCTGACCGGTGCCGCAGTCGGCGTTGACCGCGCAGATGCGCTCGAATCCGCCAGCAACCGCCATGGCCTGCAGGGTGGCCGGGCCGGGGCCACTTGCCGTCTCGGCGCCGAAGCCCACCACGATGGTCGTGACGCCCATTGCCTTGAGCGCCTGGACCTCGGCGACCGACCCGGTCTCGTCGAGGCATCCCTTGCTCTGGAACCCGAACTGCGGAGAGCACCCACTCACCTTGTTCCCGGGGGTGAGCTCGATGTCGTCGAGGGTACACGTGCACTGGGACGGGTTCGCAGGATCGAAGGGCGCGTGATTCGCGTTGCAGTTGGGGAGACCGTCCGTGAGGACGATGGCGAAGTTGTCGCGGCTGGAGTCGCCCAGCGAAGCGACGTTCTCGCGAAGGTAGCGCAGGCTCAGCGCCGTCGGCGTGCCGCCACCCGTCCGGTCGTCGCCGTAGGACGTGGTGTCCACCGTCTGGATGTCGTTGATCCTGTCCCACACGTTTGCTGCGTGGGACTGGAGCGCGCTGTCGACCTCGTCTTGCGAGGTCTGAACCATCACGCTCTGCGTCGGGACGCACGCGTCCGAGGCGCTCGGAGCTGGCTGCGGATAGCTCGTGAGCCCGAGGCGCAGGAACGCGGAGCTGTTGCCGCCTCCCACGAGGAAGGCCTGCATTGCGGTCTGCAGCTCGGACCAGCGGGTGGGGCACACGGCCGTGTTGCAGGTCCCGCTGCTCGACTTGCCGCACAGGACGCCACCGGGCGAGCAATCGGGGTCAGTCGTGTCCACGGGCAGGTCCATGGAGCCCGACTTGTCCACGAGCAGCATCACGTTCGGCTTCAGGTTGACCGCGAAGAACGTCTCCGCGGTCTCCTGCCGCCCGATGGAGATGGGCTCGACGGGTTCGAAGTCGTAGGTCTGGCAGCCCGCGGCGACGAGCCCCATCACAACGCCGAACGCAAATGCACCGACCGTCTTCCTGCTTGCGCGCATCGAGTCCTCTCGAGGAGAGCCGGGCACCGGCACGGCCCGGCAATCTACGCAGATGAACCCGCAGCCTGCCTCGGTGCGGGCAGGAAATCCATGGTGTTTCCTCGGGGTTGCCCTCCCGGTCGGGTCAGAGAGAATGCGACACGCGCCCGTGGCTGCAGTTTGGCAGCGTTCCTGTAGCGGCCGACCGGCCAGACGCGTCGAGACGGCCTCATGCCTACATGGACGCGCCGCTCGCGGGCATCCTCTGCGTGGGCGGGACGATGCGGCCGTCCGCCTCGAGCACCGCGCCCGTCTCGGGGAAGTCCTCGGACGTCAGCGTGCGCAGCAGGCCGAGCACCGCGCCAGAAGGGTCCTGCTTCGGAACACCACGCCCCTCCTGGCGCGTGGGGAGGAGGTGACCCTCCATGAAGCGCCCCTCGCCGTCGAGCGTCACCTCGAGGATGGCGCCGAGCCCCTGCGGACCGCGGAGAGTGAACGAGCCGTACGTCGCGAAGTTCCCCAGCGAGTAGGCGATGAGCCTCTCCCGGTAGAACTCCATCCCGCGCACGACGTGAGGCCCGTGGCCGATGACCACGTCCGCGCCCGCATCCACCATGAGGTGTGTGAATGCCCGGAGGTCTCCGCGGTCCTCGCCGAAGAAGAGCTCGCGTCCCTGTGGCACGCGCAGCGCGCGGCCGCCCTCCGCGCCGCCATGGAACGACACCACCACCACGTCGTGCGCTGCAGCCGCCGTGCGCACGAGCTCCGCGGCCGCCTCGTGGTCGTTGAGGTGGTTGCAGGAGGGTGACGTGTGGAACGCCACGAGGCCCACGAGGATGCCGTTGGACGTGACCGTGGCCACGGTCCCTGGCGCCCCGCTCCACCGGATTCCCAGCGCATCCAGCGTGCGCTCCGTCTCGCGGCGGCAGACCTCCCCGAAGTCTCCCGAGTGGTTGTTGGCGGTGGACGCCAGGTCCACGCCGGCCTCCTGCAGGTAGCGGCCGTAGCGCGTGGGCGTCCGGAACGCGTAGCAGTTGCCCCCCTTCCTGCACTTCGTCGTCGCGCCCGAGTCGCAGAGCGGGCCCTCGAGGTTGACGAAGGTGAGGTCCGCATCCGCGAGGAGCGCGCGCACGTCGGAGAGCAGCGTGACTCCGTCGCCTGGAGGCAGGTGCTTCCCGGCGTCGGGGAAGTCCGAGCCCATCATCACGTCGCCCACGGCACGAAGGCGAACGCGTGCCCCGGGCGGCGGTGGTTCCCGGCCCGCGGTCTCCGTTCTCGCGCGCTCCCCTGCCTCCGCCGGTCCCTGCGCAACCGCGGGCTGTGTCTGCGCACCTTCCGTCGACGCGGCGATGGCGACGTCAGTCGTCTCCTGTCCGACGCGTGGCGCTTCCTGGGCGCTCCCCTGCACCTCGGATGGGACCCGCCGCACGCAGGCGCTCAGGAGCAGGAGAGGAACGCAAGCTGCGAGAGCGAGACCGCGGGAGCTGCGCTGGGGCGTCATGGGCCGGCGGACTCTACCGGACGCGTGCTCAGAAGGTGAGCGTCCGCGCCCCCTCGGTCAGCTTCCAGATGGAGGGCAGCCCCATCACCTCGTCGAGCACCCCGGCGAGCTCCTCCGGAACGAGGCCGCAGATGCGCACGGTGGTCTCGCACGCCACCACCTTCGCTCCGAGCGAACGTGCCTCCGCGAGCAGCTTCGCTGGCGTCGGGAGCCCCAGGCCCTCCGCCCGTGCGCTCTCCGCCGCCTCCCGCTCGGTGCGCGGCAGTCCGAAGCTCTTGCGCACGAGCTGGCGGAGGGCATCGAACGCGAGGACGAAATACACCTGGTCGCCCATCGCAGCCGCCGTGATTCCCATCGTCGCCACCTGGTAGGCGGGCTCGAAGGTGGCGCTCTGCACGAAGAAGACGACGCGTCCGGACATGGAGAGGCAACCGTAGCGCAGTCCCGGGCCCGCGTCGGTCCTCTTCTGCACCGGAGGGAGGAGCTGGCGCCCGTCAGTGACCGATGGAGCTGGCGCGAATCCACCCACGGCCCGCGGGGTGTAGCGTCCCCGGCCGCCCCCTGCCGGGAGACCAAGCATGGCCGGTCCGATGCCCTGGCTCGCCCTCATTGCCGTGCTGGCGGTCTCCGACCCTGGGAACGGGATGCCAGCCCCCGAGCCGGTGCGCACCCCGGACGCGGGCACCACAGCGCCGCAACCCGGCGCATCGCTTCGTGCGTCCGTGCACGCGCTCCTCGACTCGGGCGACCCCTCCGAGCGTGAGGAGGCGTGGCGTGCCCTCGGGCCCGATGCCCTGGACGCTCTCGTGCGGATCGCGACGGAGCCGAGGTCAGCACTCCGCACGCGTGAGCGCGCCGTCGACGCGATGCCGCTCCTTCAGAGCCCGGACGCTGGCGTCGCGCTGCGGAAGCTCCTCGAGACCCCGCGCTTCCCCGCGCCCGTCCGTGCCGCTGCCGCAGTTGCGCTCGGGCGTCATGATGGGCGTGGGGCCGTCCAGGCGCTCCGTCCCTTGCTGTACGAGCGGGTGACATCCGTTCGCGATGCGGCGGCCAGGGCGCTCGCCACGGTCGGGGGTGAGGAGGCGCGCGCCGCGCTCGAGGAGGCGCTGGCGGAGACCACGGACCGCAATGCCCGGGAGGTATTCCAGCGGCAGCTGTCGCGGATGCAGCTCTGACGGGGAACGCGGTCCGTGCCCACACTCCGTGGATGAACCCCTCGGGGGCTCCCGTTAGTGTGCGCGCGATGAAACCCACTGTCCTCCTCTTCGACATCGACGGGACCCTCGTGACCACGGGAGGTGTGGGCCGCATCGCCATGGAGCGCGCGTTCGAGGCGACGCACGGGCGGCGCGACGCCTGCTCGGGGTTCCGTATGGATGGGATGACCGACCGTGGCATCGTCCGCACGAGCCTCGACGCCATCGGTGTGCCGGTCACGTCGGACGGCGTCGAGGCCGTCCTCTCGGTCTACGTGAGCATCCTCGAGGAGGAGGTCGCGCGGGCGGATCCGCGCACGTACCGACTCCATCCGGGGATGGCAGAGGCCGTGGACGCCGCACTCGCGCTGACACACGTGGCGGTGGGGCTCGGGACGGGAAACATCCGGGAGGGTGCACGCGTGAAGCTGACGCGCGTGAGCATCTACGACCGGTTCCGCTTCGGCGGCTTCGGTTGCGACGACGAGGACCGCCCCACGCTCATCCGCCGGGGGGCCGAGCGCGGCGCTGCGCAGCTCGGCGTCTCCCTGGAGGCGTGCCGCGTGGTCATCATCGGTGACACACCGAAGGACGTTGCTGCCGCGCAGGCGCTTGGCGCGGAGTCCATCGGCGTGGGGACCGGACGCTTCACGCCCGAAGAGCTCCTGGCATGTGGTGCGACCCATGCGTTCCCCGACCTCGGGGCTGGTGGGGCGCTTCAGGCCCTTCTCGGGCCGGCTTGAGGCATGGGTTCACCGGACCGCCTGCTCCACGGCATCTGCTAGAAACCCACGCCACCTCCCCCACCCAGGGCTCCGCTCATGTTCAGCCTCACGTCGCTCGAAGCCTACGACCTGCTCCGGTTCTCGGAGGTCGTGGAGGACCGCCTCGCCCAGGCCGAGGTGACCCAGGTCTCCAGGAGCGGCCTCGAGCGCGAGAAGGTGTGGCTGTCCGAGGCGCTGGCGCTGCTCCTAGCCGCCCGCGCTTG
>JAKEEX010000806.1 GCA_022616315.1 Myxococcaceae bacterium | reverse complement strand
GAGCCGGCGGCTCGAGCGGATCGTGGGGGACATGCTCTCGGTGGCGGAGATCGAGGCGGGGTCGATGAAGCTGCGCGCGGGGGACGTGCGGCTGGACGCGGTCTTCCAGGAGCTGGACGCGGACTTCCGGGCGCAGGCCGAGGAGAAGAAGCAGACGCTCAAGCTCCTGCTGCCGCCGAAGTGGCCCGTGGTCCGGGGCGACCGGGACAAGATCGTGTTGGCCCTCCACAACCTGCTGGGAAACGCGGTCAAGTACACGCCCGAGGGCGGCACGATCACCGTCAAGGTCGACGTGGGCGAGGACAAGGTGATGGTGGAGGTGGTGGACACGGGGATCGGGGTCAGCGAGGAGGAATCGGAGCTGATCTTCGAGCGGTTCTACCGCTCCAAGGACGGGCGCGTCGCGAAGATCACGGGCACGGGCCTGGGGCTGGCGCTGGCGCGCGAGGTGGCGCGGATGCACGGCGGCGACATCACGGTGCGGTCGCAGCTCAACCAGGGGAGCACGTTCACGATGACGTTGCCCATGCGGGCGGAGGCGGCGTAGGAGAAGCGCAAACCGCAAAGCGCAAAGCGCAAATCGGGAAGGACGCGGATCAGGTGATTTGCACTTTGCGCTTTGCGCTTTGCGATTTGGAGGCTGCGTGTGGAGATCATTGAGCAAACTTCCGGCGCGGTGAAGGTGCTCAAGCCCCGCGGCCCGCTGGTGCAGGGCGACGCGGACCAGTTCCGGCTGCGCGCCCAGGCGGTGATCGGGTCGAGCCTCGGGCGGTTCGTGGTGGACGCCTCCGGGATCCCGTACACGGACAGCCGCGGGCTGGAGGCCCTGGTCGAGCTGACCGAATCGCTCTCCCAGACCGGGATGTCGCTGAAGCTCTGCGGGACCACCGAGACCGTGCGCGAGGCGCTCGAGCTGACGGACCTGTCCTCGCTGATGGAGCACTACGAGGACGTGACGACCGCCGTGAGGAGCTTCCTGTGAGCGCGCGCACGCCGGGCAAGACCAGGCCCGCGCCGGCCGGCGCGGCCGTT
>JAKEEX010000127.1 GCA_022616315.1 Myxococcaceae bacterium | reverse complement strand
GTCTGCAGCACGCGGAGCAGCTTGGCCTGCTGGGCGAGCGGCATGTTGCCAATCTCATCCAGGAAGAGCGTGCCCCCATCCGCGAGCTCGAAGCAGCCGATGCGGTCCGCCTTCGCGTCCGTGAAGGCACCCTTCACGTGGCCGAACAGCTCGCTCTCGAAGACGCCCTCGGCGAGGCCCCCGGAGTTGACGGCGACGAACGGAGTGTCCACGCGGCCGCTCGCGGCGTGGAGGAAGCGCGCCACCACCTCCTTGCCCGTGCCGTGCTCGCCGGTGATGAGGACGTTGGCGCTCGAGGGAGCAACCCGCTCGAGCAGCCGCTTCACCTGCTGCATGGCGCGGGCCTCACCCAGCAGCCTGGGCTGCTCGGCGCGGGCCTTCAGGTGGGTGTTCTCCTCCTCCAGGCGACGGCTCCTGCGCAGCGCACGTCCCAGCTCCAGCTGCGTGCGCAGCGTGGTGAGGAGGCGGCTGTTGTCCCAGGGCTTCTGGACGTAGTCGCGCGCCCCTCGCCGCATGGCCTCCACCGCGCCCTCCACACTGCCCCAGGCGGTCATCACTACGACCGCCAGGTGCGGGTCCACCGAGCGCAGCCGCGTGAGCAGGTCCAGCCCCTCGCGCCCGGACGTCGTGTCGCGCGTGTAGTTGAGGTCCATCAGCAGGAGCTCGAAGTCCTGGGACTCGAGCGCGCTCAGGACTCCCGCGGGGGACTGCGTCGCGGTGACGGCCCAGCCATCGCGCTTGAGCAGGAGCCGCAGCGCCTCCAGCACGTCCGCCTGGTCGTCCGCGACGAGGACGCGTGCAGGCGTGGTGGCTGGGGAGGTGGGCCCGGGGGCCGGCTGGCTCGAGGCGCTCATCTCGTTCCTCAGGCCGCGCTCTTCATCCACCCGTCCTCCAGATGGACGGTGCGGTTTCCGAACGCGGCGTTGGCCTCCGAGTGCGTCACCTGCACGATGGTGGTTCCGGCGCGGTTGAGCTCCCGGAAGAGCTCCATCACCTCGCGGGCCTGCGCGGTGTGCAGGTTGCCGGTGGGCTCGTCCGCGAGCAGCACCTTGGGGCTGTGGATGATGGCGCGCGCCACGCCCACCAGCTGCTGCTGCCCGCCGGAGAGCTGCGTGGGGTAGAGGTCCTTCTTCCCCACCAGCCGGAAGCGGTCGAGCGTGTCGCCCACCAGCGCCTCGCGCTCCCTGCGCGGCAGGTTGCGGTAGCTGAGCGGCACCTCGAGGTTCTCCGCCACGGTGAGGCTGTCCAGCAGGTGGTACTGCTGGAAGACGAAGCCCACCGAGCGCCGGGCGAGCTCCGCGCGGGCCTTCGAGGGCAGGCGGTGCACCGCCTCGCCCGCGAGCGAGTACTCCCCCTGCCACTCCGCGTCCAGCAGGCCGAGGATGGCCAGCAGCGTGGACTTGCCCGCGCCCGAGGGCCCCATCAGGGTGACGAACTCGCCCGCATGGATGTCGAG
>JAKEEX010000805.1 GCA_022616315.1 Myxococcaceae bacterium | reverse complement strand
CCGGATAGCGGGCGGGAGGTCAGGGCCACCGGCGCATCGGAGCCCCAGATACCGCGCGACTTCTGCGGCCGTGAGCAACTCCAGGGGCAGTTCCACCGCCTGCCCGTGCAGAACCAATTCCCGTTTGACCGTCTGCAAGGGATGCCCACGCAGCAGCGCCTCGACTGGCCGATAGGTGCCCAGAATGAGCAGCCGGGACGGTCCCAGCCACCGGGCCAGATACGTCAGCAGGTCCAGCGTGGCATAGTCGCTCCAGTGCAGATCCTCTAGCACGAGCAGGAGCGGGCGGCTGACCGTCAGCACCTCGACCGCCTCGGCCAACTCGCGCAACATGCGCTTCTGGGTGGCCCCCACGACGCGGCGCTGCACCGCCTCGAGCGCCGTCGCGCTGAGCAGTGCGGGCATCTGAGCCAGCCACGTGGGGGCGTGCTGTTCCAACACGGGCAGGAGCGGCGCTCCCTCGGGTGCTCGGCACAGCCGGCCGAGCGCCTCGAGGACCGGCAGGTAGGCTTCGCCCGCGCCGTAGTGCTCGATACACTGTCCCCGCGCTAGCCACACATCGCCCGCGCCCGCGGCCTCTTCCACAAAGGCATTGACCACGGTCGTTTTGCCCAACCCGGCTTCGCCCGTCAGAAACACGGTCTGCCGGGCTCCCTGCCAGACGCGCTCGAGCCACTGGTGCAGGTGGGTGAGCTCCCGCTCGCGTCCCACGAGCAGCGGCGGGGGGGCAGTGGCGCGGGAGGGAGAGGGAGGCGACGGTGGGAGGGCGGACGGGGCGACGGTGGGGAGGTGCCCAACGAACCGATAGCCCCGCCGATGCACCGTCTGGATGAACCGCGGGGCCTGCGCCGTCTCCCCCAGGATCTTGCGCAGCTCGGCAATGCAGGTGGTGAGCACGGCTTCACTCACCACCGCCTCCGGCCAGACGGCCTGGAGCAGGACCTCCTTGGTGACCAGCTGACCCGGCTGCGCCACCAGCAGGCGCAGCACCGCAAAGACTTTGGGGGGCAGGCGGACCATGGCGGCCCCATGCCACAGACATTCTCTCCCGCCCTAGGATTTTGGTGGACACCTCGCTGGAGGAGATGATGCTCCTCCACGGAGGTGGACATGAGGAGACGCAAGCGAGAGAGGAAGGCCCT
>JAKEEX010000804.1 GCA_022616315.1 Myxococcaceae bacterium | reverse complement strand
GGACGCCCGCGAGGCCGCGCTCCAGTCTGCTCAGGCGCTCTTCGGGGCGGGCTCGCTCGAGGAGCAGGCGGTGATGAAGGCCTTCGCCGCCGTCAACGTCGGGACGCTCCCTGGCCAGCAGCCCGCGGTCCTCGTGAGGTTCCCGGTGGTGCATCCGGATGGACACACGATCGGCGGGAACAACACCGCCATCCCCGGCATCCTGGGCAAGGTGCAGCTCTTCCCCACGCGCACGCCGGTGGTCGTCAAGACCGTGGTGGAGAACACCGACAACAAGGCGGTCACCTGGAGCCTCGGCGGCCCGCGGGATGGCTGGAGCGGCGGTGTCATCAACGCCGACGGCACGTGGACCACCCCCATGTGGACCTACGGCAGTGAGTTTCTCACCCTCACCGCCACCAGCCAGGCAGACCCGCGTCGCTTCGCCAAGGGGCGGGTGCTCGTCATCGAGCTCGACGCGGACAGGGACACCGAGACGGACGCCCTGGACGTCGGGGCTATCGCCATGGCGTGGGGGCTGCAGGGGGTCCCGCATGAGTCCCTCCGGCCCGCAGGCTACGCCCCGCCTGACTGGAGCCTCGTCTACATCACGGAGGCCATTCAGAACGCCTGGCCCGTGAAGTAGCCGCCGCCCGACCTTCGGCTCGCGGTGGACACAGGCGGTGCGGGTCAGTCCCCCTCCCGGGGCCCTCCCGCCTGCGTCCACCCCGCTCCGGGACCGCCATGCGCCGTGTGCGCGGGCGGTCCTGTCTCAACACCTGATATTTATTACGCGCTTCGTTTTTCCTCACATCGCCGTTGTCGTTCAGGGGATTTCGCTTGCTGACTCAGCACCGACGCCGATTGCTCGCAGGGCTCGTGGTCGCGGCCTTGTGGTCTCCCGCGGCCCTGGCCAAGGGACGCTCCAACTTCGATGCCTTCCTGCAGCAGCAGGGGCGCACGCAGGTCCCCACAGACGCGAGGGCTCAGGCGGAGCAGCGGGGGCTGCGCATCCAGCACACCGAGCCGCGCTTCGGCGTGCCGACGTTCGTGCGCGCCGAGGCCCCCCAGCCCGCTGCGGGCGTGACGATGCGCGTGCTGACGCCGGACGGCGCCGCGCGTGAGCACCTGCGTGGCAGCGCCTCCCTGTACCGCGTGAGCGGGACGGACGTTGACGCGGCCGAGCTCAAGTCGGTGCACAGCACGGGCCGTGGGCCAGTGGTCGTGAAGTACGGCCAGTCCATCGAAGGCGTGGAGGTGTTCCGCAGCGAGACGTCGGTGGTGATGAACCCCGGCCTCGAGCTGGTGGCCATCTCCGGCTACCTGCTGCCGTCCGACATGCCGCACCGGGGCACCTTCCGGATGGGCGCAACCGACGTCGCCGCGCGCGCCTTCAGCGACGTGACCGGTGAGGCGCTGGGAGCCGGCGGCTTCGTGGCCGACGGAGTGCAGCCGGGCGGATACATCAGCCTGAAGCTCGGCTCGAACGCGAGCGCGTCGAGCGCCCACGAGCTGGAGTCGGCGCGCGCTAAGAAGGTCTACTACCCCATCGGAGACACGCTCGAGCCCGCGTACTACGTGGAGGTCAGCGCGGGGAAGCGGGGCAGCGCCGACTCCGAGTCCGTGGCCTACGTCGTGTCGGCCGCGGACGGGCGCGTGCTGATGCGCAACTCTCTCACCGCGGACGACGCCTTCACGTACCGCGTCTTCGCGGAGTCGGGGAGCGCCTCGGAGTCGGCGCTGTTCCCGTACGAGGGCCCGCAGGGCTTCGGGGGCACGCCGCACCCCACCGGGACGCCGGACGGCTACCAGGCGCCCTTCGTCGCGCCCAACCTCCTGACGCTCCAGAACTACCCCTTCAGCCGCAATGACCCGTGGCTGTCTGTCGGCGCGACGCAGACCACGGGCAACAACGTGGATGCATACGCGGACGTGGTGGCGCCGGACGGGTTCACCCCCAACAAGGACGTGCGTGCCTTCACCACCGCGCCGGGCGTCTTCGACTACACGTACGACGTCACGCGGGCACCGGGCAGCAGCGGCAACCAGCGCATGGCCTCGGTCACCAACCTCTTCTATCTCAACAACTTCCTGCACGACTGGTTCTACGACGC
>JAKEEX010000803.1 GCA_022616315.1 Myxococcaceae bacterium | reverse complement strand
TGAGAATCGCGTCTACACGCCGCAGATGGTGGTGGACGGGACTCGTTCCTTCGTCGGTGGCGAGGACGAGGCGCGAGAGCAGGCGGCCGCCGCGGCAAAGCACCCCAAGGTCCCGTTGCAGCTCACGGCGCGTGTCGACGGAGACACCGTGGTGGTGCGCGTTCGGACGACGACGGCGCCGTCCCAGGGCCTGCAACTGTGGGCGGCTCTGGCCGAGGATGGGCTCTCCTCGGAAGTGAAGCGCGGGGAGAATGTGGGGAGGACGCTCTCTCACACGGCGGTGGTGCGTACCCTGGCCACGCTGCCCGCTCCGAAGCCCGCGGACGGTGGCTTCGTCTCGGAAGCCCGGCTGAAGCTCTCGTCCGGCTGGAAGCGGGAGAAGCTGCGCGCGGTGGCGGTGCTCCAGGCGCCGAGCGGACCCGTCAGCGGCGTGGCGGCGGTGGAGCTGGCCACTCGGTGAAGCGGCGAGGCGCGTCCAGGTGGCAAGACCCCGGGTCCGCCCACTGACTGGTCCATCCGTTTTCGGCGAACTGGCGCTCGCGGACGGACCAGTGCCGTGGCATGAGCCGAGGCCATGAACACGCTCCAGCGCGTCACCCTCGTGGGTCGCCACCTGCGACTCGAGCCACTGGCCCTTCACCACTTCGAGGACCTTGCCACCCACAGCGCCGTCCCCGAGGCGTGGAAGTTCATGAGCTTCGCCAACCTGGAGGACGCTGCAGACCTGCGCCGCTGGCTCGAGCACGCCGTGGGCGAGCCGGAGCGCGGCGAGGGGCTGCCGTTCGCCCTCGTCTCCCAGGAGAGCGGGAGGGCGGTGGGCAGCACCAGCTACTACGACTTCTCCGCCGAGCACCGCCGCGTGGAGATTGGGCGCACCTGGCTGGGGCGGCCATGGTGGCGCACCGCCTTCAACACGGAGGCCAAGCGCCTCCTCTTCGGACACGCCTTCGAGGTGCTCGGGTGCAACAGGGTGCAGCTGAAGACGGACGCGCGCAACGAGCGCTCGCAGGCCGCCATCGCGCGGCTGGGCGCGGTGCGCGAGGGCGTCCTGCGCGCCCACATGGTGATGCACGACGGGCACGTGCGTGACACGGTGATGTTCTCCATCACCGCCGCCGAGTGGCCCGGGGTGCGCGTGCGCCTGGACGGCATGCTCGCCCGGCCCGCCACCGCGTCGCCCGCTTAGCCGCCCTGCACCGTCCAGTGCGTGTTTGACGAGGTCCGCGCAGGTCTCGGGCTCGGAGATCCGCCTGCCTCCACTAGCGCAGGGGCCTGAACGCCGCTCGGACCTCGGCAGCGAAGAGCTCCGGCAATTCCCACGCCGCGAAGTGACCGCCCTTGTCGACCCGGTTGTAGTAGATGAGCCTGTGATAAGCCCGCTCGGTCCAGCTCCGGGGCGCCTGATAGATTTCGCCGGGAAAGACCGTCACGGCAGCAGGGATGGAGATGTCCACGGCGTTGAAGTTG
>JAKEEX010000802.1 GCA_022616315.1 Myxococcaceae bacterium | reverse complement strand
GCCATGTGGGCCCTCGTGCTGGTGGAATGGGCGACGGCGTTCGTGGGGACGGGAATGCTCACGTCCATCCCACATACACCACTGCTGCTCTTGATGATGGGGGTGCTCGGGCAGGACAGGGCCGGTGAGGTCCGCAAGCCCGCGCGCTCTTCAGCACTGGAGTTTGTGCGGACATGAGACGTGCGTCATTCCTGGTGAATGGAGCGGAGCACAGTGCCATGGGAGAACGGGCGCGCGCGCTCGCACGCGCCATGGCGGAGCACTTCCAGATCCACATCCACTACCGGCATCCGCACAAGACACGTGCGATTTCGGAGTTCGCCCGGGGCCTCGAGCGGGACCGCGCAAACGTCGTCTACGTGCTGGACCTCGCGTACTCGGGGGTGGCAGCAGCGCTGGCTCACCGGGCGCGGCGCGGCACCCCCTGGGTGCTCGACACTGGAGATGCCATCCACGCGCTGGCCAAGTCCATGGGTACGCGCGGCAGGGCCGGCGTCCTGCTGACCGGTGCCCTGGAGCAGGTGGCGCTCCGGACTGCCTCCGCCATCGTGGTGCGCGGCACGTTCCACCAGGAGCTGCTGGCGCGTTGGGGCATCGCGAGCACCGTCATCCAGGACGGCGTGGACTGCACCCAGTTTGCACCGCTCGAGGCCGGAGCGCAGCGCGCGCGGATGGCGGGGCCGGAGGAGCTCCTGGTCGGCGTGCTCGGCTCCTGCGTGTGGAACCCCCGGCTGGGCGTCTGCTACGGCTGGGAGCTGGTCGAGGCGCTCCGCCTCATGCCCGACGCACCTGTGCACGGGGTGCTCATCGGGGACGGCGACGGCGTCGGCGTCCTGCGCGAGCGCTGCCGTCGCTACCGCCTCGAGGACCGGATGCACTTCCTCGGCCGTCTCTCCTACAGCGAGCTCCCGCAGTGGATGAGCGCCATCGATGTCTTCCTCTCCACCCAGACCGATGACGTCGTGGGTCAGGTGCGGACCACGGGCAAGCTCCCGCTCTACCTGGCGAGCGGCCGGCACGTCCTGGCCAGCCGGGTCGGGGAGGCGGCCCGGGTCCTCCCAGCGCGCATGCTCCTGCGCCACGACGGCCAGGTGGACCCGAGCTACCCCTTCCGGCTCGCCGAGCGGCTGCGTTCCCTCCTCGAGCGCCCTCGCCCCTTCGCCCCCGAGGGGGACCTCATGCGCCTTGCGCGCGAGCGCTTCGACTACCAGGTGCTGGGACAGCGGCTGGCCCGGCTCCTCCTGGCGACCGCACGCTGAGCTCTTCGTAGAGGGCGAGGTAGGCGCTGGCCATCCGCGCCCAGCCGAGCGACTCGGCGACGCGGCGCGCCTCCAGGCCCATCTGAATGCGGAGAGGCGCCGACGCGGCGAGCCGCGCGAGGACCTGGGCCAGCGCCGACGCGTCGTTGGGGTCCGGCAGCACGACCCCATTGGCCGGGGACACGAGGTCCGCGGCCCCCACCGTGCGCGTGGTGATGACCGGCAGGCCCGAGGCCATCGCCTCGAGCACAACCAGCGCGAACGTCTCGTAGCGTGAGGGGCAGACGAAGAGATCGGCTGCGCGCATGAGCGCGGCCACATCCCTGCGGAACCCGAGGAACGCAACGCGGCCCTCGAGCCCCAACCTCCGGGCCATTGCCGGGAAGGGGCTCCCCTCCACCCGACCAACGACGGCGAGGCGGAGCGCCCGACAGCGCACGAGTGCGTGCAGCAACGTGTCGAGGTTCTTGTGTGCCGTGCGGATGCCGCCGACGAACAGCGCGACGGGGTCCGCGCCTGCGAAGCCGAGCGCAGCCCGGTCTCCAGGGCCCGGATGGAACTCCTGGAGGTCCACGCCGTTCGGAATGAGACCCACCCTCTGCGCGGGAATGCCCGCCTCCAGGAGCTCCTGGCGGACCTTGCTGGAGACCGCGACGGTGAACTGCGCCCTGCCGAAGGCGAGCCGCTCCCAGCGCGAGTTCAGAAGGCTGTAGAGCGCCTGGTACGTCGCGCGCATCCCGGGCTTCAGCTCGGCGCGCCTGACCGGAGACCGCAGCCAGGCGGCATGGACGAAGTGGGCTGTGTTCACGTGGTGTGGTTCTCGGAGCACATAGCCGTTGGCGTGGATGACCTCGAGATTTGCGCGCAGGCGCCGCACGACCCACGAGGCCCTCTGGGCGAACTCCTCGACCTTGAGCAGGTGCGGGTGCTGCAGTCGTGGCTGCACGCGGGCCCACGCTGCTCCGGCTTCCAGGAGCTCGGGCTCGACCTGGCGGGCTGTTCCAGCTGGTCTCGACGAAGCAGCAGACCTATGCCGAGCGGCTGCGTGCGATCCTCGAGCTCGACGCGAGGACGCTCCTGGTCAAGCGGGTGAGCTACTGGGCGTTGCGCGGAGCTCCCGAGACCATCCACTGTGAGGATCTCTACCTCGCTGGCGAGGGGCGCCACGAATCCGGGCTGGTCCTCGATGCCGAGAACCACCCGCGCTACTTCGCGGCGCTCCGGACCGGGCAGCCCATCGCTGCCACCGACGCGATGGAGGACCCTCGGACCAGCGAGTTCGCGGCCGGATACCTC
>JAKEEX010000126.1 GCA_022616315.1 Myxococcaceae bacterium | reverse complement strand
CCCAGGGTGGATGGTGTTCAGCGTGCGCTTGTCGACCCCGGCCTGGAAGTGACAGCTGGCACAGGCCACCTGCCCGTCGCTGCTCGTCTGCACGTCCCAGAAGAAGGCCTTGCCGAGCCGCACCGCCGCATCCTTGTCGATGATGTTGCCGAGCACCGGCTGTGGGGTGGGCACCATCGAGAGCGGGCCGAGCTCCCCGCGGAAGAGGTCATCCCGCGGCCCGCGCTTCGGCTTCGTGTGCCCCTTGGCCTTCCCCTGGGCCGGGACGACCGAAGCGGCCGGCGACTCCGGCTCCGCGCCTGCCGCGGAGCCGGCCACCAGCAGCACCACCACCACGACTGCACCCAGCCGTCGTTTCGTTCTCTCCCGCATGGCACCTCCTCTGAGGAGAGGTGCGCTTACCGCGCACCAGCACAAAAGGGCATGAGGCGAGCGGTCACCCCTTGCGTCTCGGATGCAACGGATGCGGCGTGACCTGGGCCAGGCGGGCCCCGCACGGAAAACCGGCGTGAGGTCCGGAGATGTTCCGTCCCTCACGCCGGGAGATGACTGCCGAGGCGGTGACTAGCGGGTGATGTTCAGCGAGGTGTCATCGATGAAGAAGCTCGTCTGCAGCGAAGAATCCTCCGTGCCGTTGAAGTAGACGCGGACGGTCTGGCCCTTGTACGCGGCCAGGTCGAACGTCTTCTCCAGGTAGCTGGTGGACTTGTTCAGGTTGCTGTAGGTCGCCAGCGTCGCCAGCACGGTGTTCGAGCTGTTCCGTACCTGGACGGAGAGGTTGTCGTACGCGGTGGTGGTGGTGGTCTCGGCGGTGGTGATTTTCAGCCAGAACTTGAGCGTCGCGGTGCAGGCCGTGGAGGGGATGGTGAGCTGCTGGTAGGCGAAGTCGGTGATGGTGAAGCCGTAGCCGTTCAGCCACGCCTTCCAGCTGCCCGTGCGCGCGGCGCTGCCGCTCGTCGTCCCGTCGATGACGCCCGAGCTCGTCGTCCAGCTCACGTTGCCGCTCTCGAAGCCGGGGTTGAGCAGGAGCTGCTCGCTGATGCTGCAGCTGCCCCCGGCGTTGCTCACCGTGACGGAGACGGCCGCCGAGGTGCCCACGTTGCCGGCGGCGTCATAGGCCTTGGTGGTCAGCGAGTAGGTGCCGTTGGCCACGGTGGTGGTGTTCCAGGCAAAGCTGTACGGCGAGGTGGTGTCGCTCCCCAGCAGGGTGGCGCCCGCGAAGAACTCGACCCTGGTGCATAGGCGAGATTGGGGCCCTGTTGCGAGCGGTGCGCGGGTGAAGCGTGTGTCCGCCGCGGAGGCGGAGGCCGTCAGCAGGCGGATGTGCGGGTGACGCACGCGGAGGCGCGCGGGCTCATCCTCCAGGTGCTGCGTCTGCCCGACGGCACCACCAACGTGCAGCGCCTCCAGGAGCGTCTGGCGCAGCAGGAGGCGCAGGCGCCCGCGGAAGCGGAGGCGGGGCCGGTGGACCTGTCGCGCGTGCGGGTGGACCGGCTCTCCCTGGTGGACGGCGTCATCCGCCTGGTGGACTTGACGCGGCCGCAGGCGCAGCCGCTCGCCATCTCCGACATCGACGTGGAGGTGAGGGAGCTGAAGGCGGGCGCGCCGCTGGAGGCGAGGCTGGCCGCGGCCGTGCTCGCAGGCCGTCAGAACCTGCAGGTGACGCTGCAGGCCGCGCCGCTGCCTCCCTCGCTGGTGCCGGTGCCGGAGCGGCTGGTGGTGCACGCCGAGCCCATCGACCTGGCGCCGCTGGGCCCCTTCCTCCCGCCCGACGTGGGCCTCATGGCCGGCACGCTGCAGGCGGACTGGACGGTGGAGCTGGGCGGGGCGGTGCCGGGCGGCAGTGGGCCCACGAGGCTGAAGGGCGGCCTGACGGCGCGGGCACTGCGCTTCGCGCAGGCCGAGGGTGGCCGGGCGCTCGACGTGGTGGTGGAGACCGACGTCACGGCCGACGTGCAGGCCGGCAGCCTCGCGCTGGACACGCTGAAGGTGCAGGCCGGCCCGGCACGCCTCACGGGCAAAGGCCGCGTGAAGGGGCTCCTCGGCGACACGCCCGAGGTGCGGGACTTCGAGCTGGTGGGCCAGGGGCTGGACCCCGCGGCGCTCGCCGCCTACTACCCGCCGCTGCGCGCGCTGGCGCAGAAGGTGTCCGGCCCGGTGGGCCTCACGGTGCGGGGAGGCGGGACGCAGGAGGCGCAGGCGCTGGTGGCCGAGGTGGAGCTCACCCCCGTGCGGCTGCGCATCCCCGAGGAGCTCACCAAGGAGGCCGGCGCCCCCATGCGCCTCACCGCGCGCGTCAAGGGCGCCCCGGCCACCGACGGCGCGCTGCGCTTCGACACGCGCGCGGACCTCACCGGCGCGGACCTGCGTCCGGGCGAGCTTCTGGACAAGGCGCCCGGCCAGCGCCTGGAGGTGGCCGCCGTCGGCACCTACCAGCCCGCGCGCGGCAGGCGCCCGCTGAAGGTGGACGTGCCGCAGCTGACCGTGCACGTGCTGGACGCCACGCTCGCAGGCTCCGCCTCCGCCGCCCTGCAGGGTGAGGGCAAAACGGAGACGACCACCTTCGCGCTGAACCTGAAGAGCCCGCGCCTGGACGCGGACGCGCTGATGCTCAGCGACGAAGGGGTGGCGGCGCTCAAGGGGCAGACGCCCGAAGCCTATGCCGCCGCGGAGGCCGCCGCGCCGCCCAAGAGTCCGGCGCGCTTCGACGGCTACCGCGGGGACATCCACCTCGAGGTGGGCAGCCTCCGCTACGAGGACACCGAGCTGTCCAACCTGGTGGCGGACTTGAAGTTGGTGGATGACGCGGTGACGGTGGAGCGCCTCACCACCGGCGTGTACGGGGGCACAGTGGACGCGAGCGGCACCCAGGTGAAGCTCGGACCGGCGCAGCGCCCCTTCGCGCTCAAGGCGCAGGTGAAGGGCGTCAACGTGGCCCAGGCGCTCTCCAGCCGCGTGCCTTCGAAGGTGCTCGGGGGCAATTTCAGCGGGGACGTGGACCTGAAGGGCGTGGGCTTCACGCTGGAGAGCCTCAAGCAGAACCTCGCTGGCGGCATCCACGGCACCCTCCTCAACGGCCTCTTCGAGGGGACGGACGTGGTGGCCTCTGTCTCCCAGCCGCTGGCCAAGGCCCTGCCCTTCGCGGCGAAGGCGCTGAGCCACGACGAGGTGACGAGGTTCGGTGAGGAGCTGCCCTTCGGCGTCACCATCAAGGACGGCGTGGCGCAGCTGAAGCGCCCCATCACCTGGACGCGGCCGGAGGGGGCGCTCGTCTTCGCCGGCGGCATCCGATTGGACGGCACGCTGGACCTGGCCGGCGAGGTGAAGCTGGCCCCCGCAGCCATCCGTGCCATCACGCTGGGCAAGGTGGTGCCCGCAGAGCCCATCCCCGTCTCCCTGAAGCTCTCCGGTCCCGCGTGGAAGCCGCAGGTGACAGGGCTGGACGTGCGGCCCGCTGTCACCGCCATCGCCAGGCAGGCGGCGGTGGGCGCGGCCTCGCAGCTCCTCGGGGAGAAGGGGAAGGTGGCGGGAGAGCTCCTCACCGGCGGGGCCGGCGCGGCGAAGGCTCTGGCCCAGAAGGAGGCCGAGGCGCGCCGCAAGGAGCTGGAGGAGAAGGCGGCCCAGGAGAAGGCCCGGCTAGCGGAGCAGGCGCAAAAGGAGGCGGAGCGTGCGCGCCGGCGCGTCGAGGAGGAGGCGAAGAAGCGCCTCAAGGGGCTCTTCGGGGGCTAGTTACGACCTGGTCACTTCGCGGTGGGACTCATTCACACCGCGGATGAAGTCGGCACCTCGGTGATGCACGGTGCGGGAGACACAGTCCCCCGCGGTGTGCGTGGGTGAGCGCTCCCGTGCTCGCCTCGTCATGCCGCGGCTGCCACGGGGCGGGGCAGCCTGTGCCGGGCGCTGCACTTGCGGGCGCTCTGGGGAAGACGGACTCACCTGCTTAGAGGGGCGCACAGGTGCATGGGCTGCGCCCTCCCTGGGGGAAGGGGCACACCCTCACCGCCAACAGCGCTCGCACACAGGACGGCGGCCCTGCCCCTTTGGCTGTTGCGAGGGTTGCTTGCGTCCCTTCCGCCTCCGCGCCACGCACCCATAGCAACCGGCCGCTCGAGGCCCGGACGAACGACGAGTGGCCTCGTGGACGGCACAGCGCTCCCCTTCGTCACGCCCCGTCCGTCGGCACAGCGGCCGGTTGCGTCCGGGTGGAGGAGGCAGGAGCGGAAGGGACGTCAGTCCCTCCCTCCACTCCTGCAGTGCCGACGCCATGTGTGCGAGCGGCGTGGGCGGGGGGGGGCGTCCCCCATGGTGGTGCCACCCTCCGCGTCCTCCCAGGCGAGGGACACCGTGGAGCCGCACCAGGAGAGCCCATCCCCCCAGAGCGCCTGCCTCTCACCTCGCGGCGGTGCTTCCGCACGCCCGCGGCAGCCAGAGCGCCAGCAGGCCAGCACGGGAGCGCTCACCCGAGCCACCCGGGGGACACCGTTCCCCCCCCACCCCTGCCGACTTCCTCCGCGCCGTGAATGAGTCCCACCGCGAAGTGACCACGTCATATTAGAGGCCCTCCGCAGGCGGTGCTCCTGTGGAGGGCAGGCGGGCGAGCTGTGCCTGCAGCCGCGGGAGGAGCAGGCGCCGGGGACGGTGTGTTGAGGGGGCTTCCATGGACGCGCCGTCACATCCCGAGGGCTACCGGCTGCTCGGCCTGCTCTCCTCGGGGGGCATGGGCGAGGTGTACCTCGCGCGGCGCGAGGGGCCCGCGGGCTTCAGCAAGCTGGTGGTGGTGAAGCGCATCCTGCGCCACCTGTCCCGGGACGCCTCGGCGGTGGAGCTCTTCGTGCGCGAGGCGCGCGTGGCCGCGCTGCTCTCCCACCCCAACCTCGTTCAAATCTTCGAGCTCGGGCAGCACGGCGAGGACTACTTCATCGCCATGGAGTACATCCGCGGGCGGACCGTGCGCGCCGTGCTGGAGCGGCTGCAGGCCCGCGGGCAGCAGGTGCCGCCCGCCGTGGCCGCCGCGCTCGCCACGCAGGCGCTGCGAGGGCTCCACTACGCGCACACCTTCTGCGACGAGCAGGGCACCCCGCTCGGCGTCGTGCACCGCGACGTCAGCCCGGAGAACCTACTCGTGGCGTTCGACGGCCACGTGAAGCTGGTGGACTTCGGCATTGCCCAGGCGCAGCTGGATGCCGCCGGTCAGGGCCCCGACGGCGTGCGCGGCAAGCGCGCGTACATGGCCCCCGAGCAGCAGCGCGCCGGGGCAGTGGATGGCCGCGCGGACCTCTACGCCCTGGGGGCCGTCCTGCACGAGCTGCTCACCGGCAGCCCGCCCGCGCCACACGGGGCTCCGGACGGGCTCGAGGCGGCCGGCGTGCCCGCGCTGCTCGCCGGCGTGGTGCGCACTGCACTCTCGCAGGAGCCAGCGCAGCGCTTCCCGTCCGCCCGCGCCATGCTCTCCGCGGTGGAGGCGGCGCGGCCGGTGGACACGCCCCTCCCGCAGGAGCTCCTCGCTGCCTTCATGGCGGAGGTGTTCGGCGCGGACGCAGCCCACGCGGAGGCGGTGCCGGAGCGCCCGCTCTCCACGCCCCCGCTCCTCATCACCGTGCCTCTCGCTGGAGGCACCCGCATGCTCACCGTGCCGCTCGAGGCCGCGGGCCCGGCACCTGCTGCGGCGGAGTCCGGCGTTGCTTCCGCGGGGACAGAGCTCCCCGCCTCGTCGGCCCGCGGAGGACGGCGCGCCCGCCTGGGCTTCCGCGCCGCGCTGCTGGTCCTGGGAGGCGGCGCCGCGGCGGTGGCGCTGCTCGGCCCCGCTGTGCATCGGTCGGAGCGACGGGAGGCTCCCGCGCCTGCGCTCGCGGGAGCGGCGCCAGCGCTCACGGACGTGGCGTCCGCACGCGCGGCGCTCCCGGGAGGAGCCACGCCCGCCCCGCTTCTCGTGCCGGGCGATGCCGCTGCAGCCGACGCCGCAGCCAACGCCGCTTCAGCCGGCGCCGCCGCATCCGAGAGGCCCAGGGGCGAGACGCCCGCACCCTCGGCTCGCTCCGTGGAGTCCCCCGGGCGCGAGCCGATACGGCTGGGGCGGCTGAGCATCCGGGCCAACCCCTGGGCAGAGGCCTTCGTCGACGGCAAGCCGCTGGGGCAGACGCCCCTGAGCGACGTTCCCCTGCTCGCGGGGCGCCACCGGCTGGTGCTGCGCAACCCGGAGCTGGGCGCGGAGCGTCGGCGGGTGGTGAACGTCCCTGCCGGCGGTCACGCGGTGGTGAAGGAGGACCTGCTGATTCCGGTCAGTCGGTGAGTCCTGGCTCGGCCAGCTCCGACAGCTGCCAGTCGCGGAAGGCGAGCTCGAGCGGTGCGGCCGGCGCCCCCTGGGGCCGCGCCCCGAGCCACAGCGCGTCCGGCCCCGCATCCACGTCGTCGAAGGCCGCGAGCTCCCGGTCCACCAGGAGCTCGCCGTCCAGCCACACGCGGAGGAAGGCGCCCTGGCGGAAGCTCGCCTCCACGAGGTGGCTCCTCCCCGTGACGAGCCTCCCCCCGGTGTCGGCCACCGTCACGTGCTCGCGCCCCAGCGTGCCCGCGGCGCTTTCAGCCCCCAGGACCCCACCGGGCCCGACGCTGAGCCGCAGCAGAGCCCCGCCCGTGCTGCGGGACTGGAGCATCAGGAGGTCGGCCTGTCCCTCCAGCGCCGTCCCCGGCGGCACGATGATGCGCCCCCTCAGCCGCCCCACCGGCGCGGCCGGGAGCTGCTCCTGGCGCGTCACTTCCGCGCCCGCAGTGTCCGCCACACCCGCGGGAATACGGACGCTCAGCTGATGCCCCTGCGCCGCGTCCAGGGACGCGCCGCACCCCTCCGAGCACGCCTCCACGGCCGTGAAGCCCGCCTCGCGCTGGCGCCAGCGGACGCCCAGGTTGAGCGGCTCCTCCGGCAGAGTGGGGGACGGAGGGGTGGGCGTCATGGGAGACGTGGGGAGCGGCGGCTCCGGCGTGGGCGATGGCGCGGGGGACGGGGTGACAGAGGGCTGGCTGCCTGGCGGGTGGCAGAGCCCGTCCATGCCGCACACGCGCCCCTCCAGGCAGGGGTGTGCCTCGTCGCACGCCAACCCCTCGGGGAGCGGGAGCTCCGCGGTGCAGGCGGAGGCGAGCAGGAGGGTGAACAGGAGGGGACGGTGTCGGTCGCTTGTCCTCACCCTGTCCCTCTCCCAGGGGGAGAGGGGAGGTTGGGTGACGAGGGTTCGGGGGGACGTCGGCTCGGCGGGCATGTGCGCGGGGTCGGAAGGAGGCGAGGGGCTTCGTGCGTTCGGAGAGGTCGGCTCCCCTTTCACGCTCTCTTGCGGAAACACATGCACCAGGCCACCGTTCCCATCACAGCCGGAGGACCGCTCCTCCGGCTGGACGCGTCCTCCGGCACGCTGCGCTCCAGGCTCTACCGCCTGAGGGTCCTCTCCGGACCGGATGCGGGCCGCGAGCTGGCGCTCACGGCCGTGCACACCGTGGGGAGCCACCCGGACGCCGCGCTCTGCCTGTCCGACCCCACCGTCTCGCGCTACCACCTGGAGCTCGAGGCGCGCAGCGAGGGCGTGCGCGTGCGCGACCTGGACAGCACCAACGGCACGCACCTGGCCGGCAGCCGCGTGCAGGCCGTGGTGGTGGAGGACGAGGCCGTCCTCACCGTGGGCCGCACCCAGCTGCGCATCACCGTGGAGGAGGAGGACCTCGGGGCGCCGCAGGACCGGCCCTCCTTCGGGGGCGCGGTGGGCCACAGCCCCGCCATGCGGCGCCTCTTCGGCGTGCTCGGGCGGGTGGCGCCCACTGACTCCACCGTCCTGCTGCTCGGAGAGACGGGCACCGGCAAGGAGGTGCTCGCCGAGGCCATCCACAAGTCCTCCGCCCGCGCCCACCGCAGCCTGGTGGTGGTGGACTGTGGCGCGGTGGCGCCCTCGCTCATCGAGAGCGAGCTGTTCGGCCACACGAAGGGCGCCTTCACCGGCGCGGTGGGCACCCGCCCCGGCGCCTTCCTCGAGGCCGACGGGGGCACGCTCTTCCTGGATGAAATCGGCGAGCTGCCGCTCGAGCTGCAGCCCAAGCTGCTGCGCGTGCTGGAGGCCGGCACCATCAAGCGCGTGGGCGAGGACAAGAGCCGCCGGGTGAACGTGCGCGTCGTGGCCGCCACGCACCGCGAGCTGCAGAAGGCCGTGGAGGAGGGGCGCTTCCGGCGCGACCTCTACTACCGGCTGGCGGTGGTGCCCGTGGTGGTGCCGCCCCTGCGCGAGCGGCTGGAGGACCTGCCCCTGCTCGCCGAGACCATCGTGCGCCAGCTGGGGCGTGGCTCCTTCCCCCTGTCCGCGGAGCTGCTGGAGCGCTTCAGCGCCTACGGCTGGCCGGGCAACGTGCGCGAGCTGCGCAACGTCATCGAGCGCGCCCTCAGCGGCGCCGAGCCCACGCCCGGGCTGCCCGCAGCGGCCGAGGCCCCGTCACCCGGTGCCCCGGACCTCAGCGGCCCCACCTCACCGCTCACCGAGCTCCCCTTCAAGGAGGCCAAGGAGCGGCTGGTGGAGAGCTTCACGCGAGAGTACCTCCAGGAGCTCTTCACCCGGCACGCGGGCAACGTCTCGCAGGTGGCGCGCGCCGCGGGCCTGGCGCGCAACCACGTCTACAACCTCGTCACCAAGTACGCACTGGACCCGCAGGGGGAGTGACTCCCCTCTCCCCCTGGGAGAGGGAAGGGGTGAGGGGGCCGTGCAACCTAAAGCTCCGCTCTCAGAGCGCCTTGCACCGCGCGACGTCCGCCCGGTGCGTCTCCTCCGAGGTGGCGCGCTCCTTCTCGCTCGCCGCCACGCGTGCCTTGTACTGCTCGGCCACGGGCACCAGGCTGCTGTCGGTGGCCGCCGCCGCCTGGGCGAGCTCCAGCATCCGCTGGTCCAGTGCCACCTGCGCACCCACCTCCGCGTTCCACTTCTCGCTCGCCCGGGCGAGCGGCTCGCACACGTTGCGCAGCCGCTGGACGGCCTTCTTGTCGCGCTTGCTGTACTGCTTGGGCACCACGTCGTAGCGCTCGGCCGCGTCGACCCACACACCGTAGGCGACAATCTTGTCCGCCTGCAGCTTCACGCGCGCCGCCTCCAGCTGGTCCAGCGCCAGCTCGGTGGTGGCGTTCGGCGCGGGCTCACGGCTGCCCGAGTGGGTGAACTCGAAGTCGTAGGGCAGGTCCCACCGGAAGCTCGCGGGAGAGGGGACCTGGAGCTGCTTCAGCTTGCCGGTCAGGCACTCGGCGAGCGTGCGCTGCTCGGGGGTGAAGTCCCCCGGGTACGTGGGCGCCGCGGCGGCCTGCTCGGTGCCAGCCAGCGTCCGCGGCCGCGGCCTCCGGAGCGGCGGGGTACGGCCCTCCACGCTGCGTCCAGCGCACCTCGCTGATGCTCTGGGTCCCCCGGGGCAGGCGCACCCAGGCGCGCACCGCGGGCGGGGCCTTGTCGGTGAAGCCGGCGTAGCACTCGCACAT
>JAKEEX010000125.1 GCA_022616315.1 Myxococcaceae bacterium | reverse complement strand
GGCCGGCCGTGGCGCCGCTGTCGTCGTACCGTCGTACCTCTGAGGCAGCTCAGGCCCAGTCGCGGGGTGCGCGGAGGACCTCCTCGAGGCGGGCCTCGGGCGTGCCGGGCTGCGGGTGGTGGTCGTACACCCAGCGCACGCGCGGAGGGAGCGACATGAGGATGGACTCGGTGCGGCCCCGCGTCTCCAGCCCGAAGACGGTGCCCCTGTCGTAGAGCAGGTTGAACTCCACATAGCGGCCGCGTCGGATCTCCTGCCACGCCCGCTGCTCGGGGGTGAACGGCGTGTCCTTGTGGCGCTCCACGATGGGCAGGTAGGCAGGCAGGAAGGCGTCCCCGCAGTCCTGGACGAAGGCCATCTGCTCCTCGAGGGGCCCGCCCAGGTCCTCGAAGAAGAGGCCCCCCACTCCGCGCGCCTCGTCGCGGTGGCGCAGGTGGAAGTAGCGGTCGCACGTCGCCTTGAAGCGCGCGTAGGAGGCGACCGCGTGCCTGTCACACGCCGCCTTGAGGGTGCGGTGGAAGTGGGAGGCGTCCTCGTCGAAGAGGTAGTACGGCGTGAGGTCCGCCCCGCCCCCGAACCAGGCCTTCGGACCCTGCTCGATGAAGCGGAAGTTGGCGTGGACGGTGGGCACCAGCGGGCTGCGCGGGTGGAGGACGAGCGACACGCCCGTGGCGTAGAAGCGGCGCCCCTCACCCTGGAGCCGCCGGGCGAAGGCCTCCTCCAGCTCTCCGTGGACGGTGCTCGCGCCCACGCCCGCCTTCTCGAAGACGGCGCCGTCCTCGAGCACTCGGGTGCGGCCGCCCCCACCGCCCTCGCGCTGCCAGAGGTCCTCCCGGAAGCTCGCCTGCCCGTCGAGCGCTTCCAATGCGTTGCAGATGCGGTCCTGGAGCGCGTAGACCCAGGCCTCCATCCGCTGCTTCACTTCGTCCACGCGAGTGTCCGCCATGGTGCTTCGCGTCCATACCCCTTCGGACGGGGCGTTACCAGACTCGGGCTCTCGACGTGCGCAACTCCCTTCTGGACTCTGACAAGACGGCCCCCTTCGTCCTCGGCCCCGAGGACGGGCCTCCGGCGCTGCTGGTGCACGGCTTCACGGGCAGCCCGTGGGACATGCGTCCCCTGGGCGAGGCGCTGGCCGCTCGCGGACACCGGGTGCACGGGATGCGGCTGCCCGGACATGGCACCACCGCCGAGGCCCTGCTGCACGTCACCCACGAGGACTGGACGGTCGCGGTGGAGGATGCGCTGCTGGCGCTCCACGAGAAGGGGGGGGCCGTGTGCGTCGCGGGCCTGTCCGTGGGGGCGTTGCTCGCGGCGCAGGTGGTGGCGCGGCACCCGGCGAAGGTGGTGTCTCTCGCGCTGCTGGCGCCGGCGCTCCGGCTCTCGGGCCTCGCCGTGACGCTGGTTCGTGCGCTGGGGCTCGCCGGAGTGCTCCCGCGGGCCCTGCCGTGGGTGCGCAAGGAGGGGACGGACCTGTCGGACCCCCACGAGCGCGCCGAGGCGCCCGTGTTGCCGGCCTTCCCCTCCGCACGGCTGCGGGACGTCTTCACCCTGCAGGACGAGGCGCGCGCGGCCCTGTCGAAGGTGCGCTGCGCGACGCTCGTCGTCTCCGCGCGCAAGGACCACGTGGTGGCCGCGGGAGCGGGTGTGGAGGTGGCGCTGCGCCTCACCCGCGCGAAACGCGTCCGCCACGTCTCCCTGAGGGAGGGCTTCCACATCCTCCCGCGGGACAGGGACCGTGTGCGGCTCGCGCAGGAGGTGGGGGACTTCTTCGCGCGTGTGGCTGCGCGGACGTCCGGGCTGGCCGGCGGCAGCGTGGTGGACGCTCGCCGCTCGGGGTGAGATTCGCGGTCGTGCCCTGAGCGGATGGGCGGGCGCT
Source organism: Myxococcaceae bacterium (assembly GCA_022616315.1). Lineage (GTDB taxonomy): Bacteria > Myxococcota > Myxococcia > Myxococcales > Myxococcaceae > JAKEEX01. Next base: position 4,779 of record JAKEEX010000125.1, on the reverse strand, counting down.
CGGTGGAGAGGCCTGGGCAGAAGTCGCGCCGGGGGAATGTTCTTCGGTCCACCTGGCGGGAGGCACATGCGACGGACCGTGGAGCTGCAGGAGGTGGGAAGGGGGCGGGGACCGCGGGTGCTGCTGCTCCCGGGGCTCGGTGCGCGCGGCGCCGGCTTCCGGCGGCTGGCGGAGCGACTGTCGCACCTCTCGCGACCCCTGCTCGTGGAGTACCCCGAGGGTGCGCTCGCCGCGTGTGGCGCGCATGCGCTGGCGCGGCAGGTGCGCGAGGCGGCCGGGGAGGTGGACGCGGTGGTGGCCAGCTCCTTCGGGGGCATGGTGGCCGCGCAGCTCGCGGTGGCAGGCGCGGTCCGCGGGGCGGCCTTCCTCGGCTCCTTCACGCGGCCCGAGCACCTGGGCCCGAGGGGCAGGCTCATCCCCCTCATGGGGCCCGTCGCCGTGCTGGGACGGCCGGGGCCGGTGGCGGCCATGCTCGCCGCGTGGGGCCGGGTTCCTGCGGACGAGGTGCCAGACGTGGTGCCCACGACGTGGCGCGAGCGGATGACGACCTTCCTTCGCGCCTTTTCCGTCGGGCGCGAGGCTCCGCCTCCGCCGCTCCGCGCTCTGCCTCTCTCGTGCGTGTGCATCCAGGGCGACAGGGACGTGCTCGTGCCGGCGGCCACCATGGACCGGCTGGCCCAGGACCTTCCCGCGGGCACACCTCGTCACCTGCTCCGCGGGGCGGGCCACGTGCCCTACTTCTCGCACCCGGAGGCCTGCGCGCGCGTGCTGATGCCCTGGCTGATGGCGCTCACGGACGCGCCCCTCGTGCGCGCGGCCTGACTCTGGGTGGAGCACGGCTCCGTCAGCGGCAGGGGGCGTGGTGCAGTGAGGGCGCCTCGAGGCGCAGCTCACGCATCACCAGGAGCTCGATGGGGAAGGGCCACGCCTCGGAGCCACCTGCTCGCGCGCGCAATGGACACGTGCTCGTGGGCTCGTGCGCGTCACGCCCGAGCGGGACGATGGTGGCCTGGTAGGTGAGACTCTGCGGCAGCTTGCTGTCGAGCAGCAGCAGCATCACCGGCTCCGCGCCGTCGCCGGACTGCCCGAAGCGGACGGCCAGCGAGTGCGCGGGCTTCTCACCGGGCCTCACCAGTCGCAGGTGCACCAGCCGGTCTCCCTCGATGTCGCCGGTGACGGTGAAGTCATCGCCCGGGAGGACGTAGATGGCGTCGGCGTGGACGTAGGGCAGCTCCGGCTGCTGGCGCTCCACGCTGCTGCCCTTGCCGAGCGCGAAGCGCACCAGGCGCGCCGGGCGGCACAGCCCCTCCTCGCACGCGCGCTCCCCGTCCCGGGTCTGCTGCAGCGCCACGTGCTGCGTCAGACCCGTCCCGGTGAGCGCGCGCGTGGACGACTGACACCCGCCTGCGCCGGCCAGCAGCAGGAGGAGGAAGGGCGTGTGGCGTGACATGGGCGCTCCGGCAATCGGCCTCGCGCCGGACGCTGCGAGGACGCGCCTCGCCGGGGGAAGGGCCCTGTCCGGGCGGGCACGCTCGACCCCGCACTTGCCAGGAGCGTCGGGGAGGCCGCGTGACGGGTGGACGACGTCCGCGCCCGCGCGAGCGCCGGCTCGCGAACACGCCACGCGCCCGCCCGGGGTCGGTGCCCCTTCAGCCTGCGGCGGCGCGCTCGAAGGCGGACACCACCTCCGGCGGCGCCTGCACCAGCTCGATGAGCACGCCCTCACCCCCGAGCGGAGACTGCTCGTTTCCCTTCGGGTGGATGAACGTGACGTCGAAGCCCGCCGCGCCCTTGCGGATGCCACCGGGGGCGAAGCGCACGCCCTGCCCGGTGAGCCAGGTGACGGCCGCCTGGAGGTCGTCCACCCAGAGGCCCACGTGGTTGAGCGCGGGCTCGTGCACCCGTGGACGCCCGTTCGCGTCCAGGGGCTGCATCAGGTCCACCTCCACCTTGAGGGGGCCCGCGCCCGCGAGGACGATGTCCTCGTCCACGTTCTCCTTCTCGCTCTTGTAGGTGCCGTGCGGCGTCAGCCCGAGCAGGTCCACCCAGAGCTTCCTCAGCGCGCCCTTGTCGAGCCCGCCGATGGCGACCTGCTGGAGACCGAGGATGCGGAATGGCCGTGTCGACATGGCGCGCGACGGTGTCAGAGCGCTCCTGCGCCGGCAAGGAGAACGAGGATGCCGTGCGGGTCCTTCTCCTCACGCCGTCCCGGCGCGTGAGCGTGCGGCCTCACGCGAGCGCGGCGGGGTGGAGGACGAGGAGCCCACCCTTCTCCCCCATGCCCAGCCTCGTCGGCGACAGCCAGTGGCAGTGCGCGCAGTAGCTCCACGCGCCCGTCGGCGAGGCGCGCACCTCGAGGGGACCGTCGCAGAGCGGACAGCCCTCGGGAATCTCCATGTCGGTGGCCTCGATGTCCTCTTCCAGCCGTGATGCGCGCATGCCTCCCACCTCGCCTTCCCTTCCGTGTCGAACGGGCCCTCCCGTGTCGTAACGGGCAGCGCGGCGCGCACAAGAGGGCCTTCGGGGCTCGTGCGCACGGACGCACGGTGGGTGCCCGGTGTGAAGCTCGGGGCGCCCATTCCCCGCTCCCGGCTGTTTGGAATGACCCACCCGCTCAACTTGTGTCAGCCCGGGACGCTGCGGCCCGCGAGGGAGGCGAGCACCACCACCAGCTCCGCGGGCTCCACCGGCTTGGGCACGTGCATCTGGAACCCCGCGAGCAGCGAGCGCGTGCGGTCCTCACCGCGCGCGTAGGCGGTGAGCGCCACCGCCGGCACCTGTCCGCCCTGCTCGGGCGGCAGCGCGCGGATGCGCCGGATGAGCTCGTAGCCGTCCACTCCCGGCATGCTGACGTCCGACACCAGGAGGTCCACCCCTCCCACCTGCAGCAGCGCGAGGCCCTCCAGCGCGGAGCTCGCCGCGGACACGCGCGCAGCGCAGCCCTCCAGCATGGTGGTGAGCAGCTCGCGGGTGTCCGCCTCGTCGTCCACCACCAGCACGTGCAGCCCGTCCAGCCTCGCGGGCAGCGCCACGTCCACCCTCGCGCGCGACGGGGTGCTGGCCACGGCCTCCACCGCGTGTGGAGGGGAGGACCGCTCCGGCAGGCGCACCCGGAAGGAGGCGCCCCGTCCCTCTCCCTCGCTCCAGGCCTCCACGGTGCCCCCGTGCAGCTCCACGAGGTGTCGCACGATGGCGAGCCCCAGCCCGAGGCCGCCGTGCGTCCGCGTGGTGGAGGCGTCCGCCTGCCGGAAGCGCTCGAAGAGGTGGGGCAGGAAGTCCGGGCGGATGCCCTGGCCCGTGTCCACCACGGAGAGGACCAGGTGCCCGTCCTGGCGCAGCAGGTGCACGGACACCCTTCCTCCCCGCGGGGTGAACTTCATGCTGTTGGAGAGCAGGTTCCACACCACCTGCTGCAGGCGGTCCGGGTCCCCCACCAGCGGGGCCGGCACCGTCCCGAGGTGCGCAGACAGCTGGATGCCGCGTGCCTCGGCGGTGGGCCTCGCTCCCTCCACGGCGGCCTCCACCACGCGGTCCAGCTCGAGCGTGCGCGTCGCGAGGCGCAGCTTGCCGCTGATGATGCGCGAGACGTCCAGCAGGTCCTCCACCAGCTGCGTCTGGGCGCGGGCGTTTCGCTCGATGGTCTCGAGTGCGCGCACCCGCTTCTCCTCCGCGAGGCGGCCCGTCTTCAGCATCTGCGTCCAGCCCAGGATGGACGTGAGCGGCGTGCGCAGCTCGTGGCTGACGGTGGCGAGGAACTCGTCCTTGGCGCGGTTGGCCTCCTCCGCGCGGCGGCGCTCCTCCTGCAGACGCGCGACGAGCTGGGCGTTCTCCAGCGCGGTGGCCACGCGCCGCGCGAGCTCCTCGGCGAGCACCACGTCCTCGGGGCCGTAGTGGCGGCGGCCGCTGGCGCTGCCCAGGGTGATGGCCCCCACGAGCCGGTGGTGGAGGAGGACCGGCACCGTGAGGTGGCTCTGCACCCCGAGCTTGCGCAGGAGCGCGAGGTGCTCCTCGTCCCGTGCCATCACCCGGAGCGCCTCCTCCGTCACCCGCTCCACCAGCACGCTGCGCCCGGTCCTCAGCACGCGCCCGAGCCCCGCGCGGCCACCCGGCTCCGGGGGGTAGAGGGCGTGCAGCGTGCGGAGCAGCGCCTCCCCTTCGGGCTCCACGTGGGCCACGGCCGCGAGCAGCACCGACTCCCCGCCCTCCTTGAGGTACACGCCGCACCAGTCCGCGAGCGACTGCACCACGAGCCGCGTGAGGTTTGCGAAGGAGACGGAGGTGTCCAGGGAGGAGGCCAGCGCCCCGCTCGCCTCGGCGAGCAGCTCCACCGTCTCGAGGGCGCGCCGCTCGGTGGTGACGTCCGTGTTGGTGCCCACCCACTCGCGCACGCTGCCGTCGGCCGCGGGAAGCGGCGTGGCGCGGCTCACCGTGTAGGCCCAGGCGCCGTCCGGCCGGCGAAGGCGGTACTCGCACTGGAAGGGTGTGCGCTGTGCAATCGCGCGCCGCCAGGTGGCCATCACGCGCCCCTGGTCCTCCGGATGGATGGCGCCGAGCTGCCCGGCGGCGAGGTACTCCTCGAGCGTCTGTCCCGTGAAGGCGCGCCAGGAGGGGCTGTCCTCCACCACCTCGCCCCCGCCCCCGAGCGTCCACACCACCTGCGTGGTGGCCGCGAGGAGGGCGTGGAAGCGCTGGGCCGCCACGACATTGGCGGTGCGGTCCGTCTCGGGCTCGGACCGCAGATGCGGCCCGCCGTGTGTGCGCGCTTCCTCCATGCAAGGG
>JAKEEX010000801.1 GCA_022616315.1 Myxococcaceae bacterium | reverse complement strand
GCTGGATGCGGATGTTCGAGACCAACGTGATGAGCGGCATCCGTCTCGCGCGTCACCACTTCCCGCGGATGCTCTCGAGGAGCTGGGGCCGCATCGTCTTCGTCTCGAGCGAGTCCGCGCTGCAGATTCCCGCCGAGATGATTCACTACGGGATGACCAAGACCGCCCAGCTCGCCATCGCGCGCGGACTCGCGGAGAGGACGGTGGGAACGGGCGTGACGGTGAACGCGGTGCTCCCCGGGCCCACGAAGTCCGAGGGCGTCGGGAACTTCTTGCGTCAGCTCTCGGCGAAGGAGCAGGTCACGGAGGCGGAGATGGAGAGGCGGTTCTTCGAGACCGCACGCCCGACCTCGCTGCTGCGGCGGTTCGCCACGCCGGAGGAGGTGGCCCACATGATCGTCTACGTCGCGAGCGCTGCTGCGAGCGCGACCAACGGTGCCTCCCTTCGCGTGGACGGCGGAGTGGTCCGCTCCATCGTCTGAGTGGAGGGGACGTCAGGACAGCTCGAGGTCCTCGAGAAGCTGGGAGCGAAGGACCTCACGGAGGTCGGCCTGCGAACAGCGCCTGGAGCTTGCGCGAACGCTCACCCAGCTCGAGCGCCAGGAGCATGCGCTCGCGAGCGCTCATCGCCGCAATGCGCTCCAGCTCCGAGCGCCGCGCCGCGTCTGCGCACCTGCACCAGCGTGAGGGCGCCTTTCCGCTTGGCCGGTCGCTCGTGGTCCTCGCGGAGGGAGGGACGCTCGTGTCCGCGCCTCCCATGCCTCCCGGCCCCGGCTGCGCATCGTCCCAGCATCCGCAGCGGGCCCCTGAGCCCAGGGGTGGGCGGGGCGCCGCCCGTTCCGCGTCGGGACTCCGCGGGGGCCTGGGCATGAGCTTGCGAGGGCTGCTGACCGGTGCCGCGCTGCTGCTCCTGGTGGCGGTGGTGGGGAGCGCGCTCGCCCTGGCCGGCCTCCTGCGCGTGTACGAGCGCAGCGTGGCGCTGCTGTCGGAAAGCATCAGTGCCCTGACCGAGCTGGACCGGGCGGAGAGCGACCTGCGCGAGGTGACCATCGCGCAGGAGAGGCGAGCAGTCCCCCCGGACCCGAGGACGGTGGAGGCCGAGCGCGCGGCGGTGGAGCGCCTGCGCGAGAACCTGCACCGCATGGGCAGGTTCGTGGACGGAGTTGAGGAGCGCGCGGAGTACGAGCGCTTCGACCGCGCGATCGAGGCTCTCCTCGCGCAGGCGCCTCCCGCTGGGGGCGGCGCGCCTCCCGGCAACACGGCGGATGCGCTGCGGATTGCGGACGATGCGAAGAAGAGACTGCTGGACATCAACCTGCGGCAGGCAATGGAGACGACGCAGACTGCGGCGCGGGTGGAGACGTGGGGGCGCGTGCTCAGCGGTGCGAGCCTCACCCTGCTGGTGCTCGCGGTGGTCCTCCTCCTGTGGGGCGCCCGCCGCGTCGTGTACCAGCCTCTCCAGACGCTGCACGACTCGCTCGCGCGCTTCCAGCCCGGCGAGCCCTTCCGCCCCGCACCCGAGACGGGCGTGGTGGAGCTGCGCGAGGTGGCGCACACCTTCAACGACCTGGCCGGGCGGCTGGTGCAACAGCGGGAGACCGCGCTGAAGTTCCTCGCCGCCGTGGCGCACGACCTGCGCAACCCCCTCTCCGCGCTCCGCACCACCACGGCCCTGCTGGGACCGGGGCGGCCACCGCGCAGCGAGGCCTGGCTGACGGACAAGCTGGCACTGGTGAGGCGCCAGGTCGATCTGCTGCAGCGGCTGGTGGAGGACCTCCTGGACACCACCCGCATCGAGGCGGGCCAGCTCGAGCTGCGGCTGGCGGAGGCCGACCTCGCCGGGCTGGTGCGCGATGCGGTGGCGCTCCACACCGACGTGTCCCCCCTGCACGTGCTCGTCCTCGAGCTGCCGGAGGGGCCCGTGCCTCTGCGCTGCGATGCCACGCGCATCTCGCAGGTCCTCAACAACCTGCTGAGCAACGCCATCAAGTACTCGCCCGCGGGGGGAGAGGTGCGGGTGACGCTGGTGGCGGATGCGGAGGGCGCCACGGTGTCCGTGCGCGACCAGGGTGTGGGCGTCGCGCCGGAGGAGCAGGAGCGCATCTTCGAGCCCTTCCGCCGCTCCAGCGCCACGCGCGATGCCATCCCCGGCGTGGGGCTCGGCCTGGCGGTGGCGCGGCGCATCGTCCAGGCCCACGGCGGCCACATCGACGTGGAGAGCGCCCTGGGCCGGGGCTCCACCTTCCGGGTGTGGCTGCCGCGCACGCCGCGCACGCTGCAGTGACTCAGCGCGAGAGCGCCTGGCGCGTGCCCGCGGCGGGCCTCTCGAGGGACGCGAGCACCCGCTGCAGCAGCCCGTCCACGGCCTTGTTGTCGATCCACCGCGCGACCACCACCAGGTCGTTCTCCGGGTCCACGTAGATGAGGTTGGTCCCGTTTCCCACGTGCGCGAACGCGCTGGCGGGGGCGCTCGGCCACCGCTTGCGGTCGGTGTTGAGGAACCAGTTCATGAAGCCGTACGTGGGCTCGGGACCGGTGGGGGTGAGTGCCTGCTTCACCCAGGCGTCCGAGAGCACCTGCCGGCCCTGCCACTTCCCGCGCCGCAGGCTGAGCAGCCCGAAGCGCGCCAGATCGTACGCGTGGATGAACATCCCACCGCCCCAGTGCCCGCCGCCGCTCACCACCTGCACCGCCTGCCCGTCGAGGAGAATCCACGACGTGTCGTAGCCGTACCAGCCCCAGGTGGTGGACGCGCCAATGGGCTCCATGACGTGCTCGCGCAGCACCTGCGGGAGCGGGCGGCGCCACACGCCCGTGGCGGCGAGCGCGAGCACGTTCACCCGCACGTCGTTGTACTCGTAGGCCGTCCCGGGGGCCTTGCGCGCACGGCTCGCCCACTCGGACGGCTCTCCCGTGGGACGGTCAGCCCACTCGGGCTTGCCCCACAGCGTGCCTTCCCAGTCGCTCGTCTGCCGCAGCAGGTGCTCCCAGGTGATGGTGCGGTTGTGCGCGCTGGAGAAGGGCTCGAGCATCCGCTGCTCGCCCAGGTGCTCGGCGCCGGTGCGGACCGC
>JAKEEX010000800.1 GCA_022616315.1 Myxococcaceae bacterium | reverse complement strand
GGGGGCCATGGGCGAGGTACGCAAGCACACGCCGTCTTCCCCCGCAGCGAGGACACGAGAAGACATCCACCGCGAAGGTTTTGCGGAGGAGGCCCGCCCAACACGAGAAGACATCCACCGCGAAGGTTTTGCGGAGGAGGCCCGCCCAGCACCGGCTCCATGTGCACCACCCGGACGCGCGCCCATTGGGATTCCTCCCACTGATGACGCGCGATGCCGACATTGCCACGTCGCTCGACCTGCGAACCCGGGGCCGCTCGATTGCCGAGCTCCTGCGAGAAGCTGGCTTCTCGGAGCACCTGAAGGGGGAGGACACACCGCCGATTGCCGAGTACCACCTGGGGGAGGAAGACGGAGGCTTCTACGCTGAGTTCCTCGTCCCACTGGCGGGGAGCGGGACGCGACGCAACGGCGCTCCGGACGATACGGCCACTGTGTCCGGCGTGAGCGCACAGAAGCTCCGTCACATCGACCTCCTCATCACGTCGCCGTGGAAGCTCCGCCTCGCCGACGGCAACGGCTTTCCTCTCGGAGAGAAGGGGCTCGAAATCCTCGTGCCCAACCCCGCGTGCTTCATTGCGCAGAAGCTGCTCGTCATGCAGCGCCGGCAAGCGGACAAGAGGTCGAAGGACATTCTCTACATCCACGACACCCTGCTGCTGTTCTCCGAGGCTCTCGAGAAGCTCGAGGCGACCTGGGCCGCCGTTGCCCAGGGACTACCCCCCAACACCCTCGCTGCCCTCCACGAAGCGCGGGAGCGCTACCTCGGCACGGTGAACGACCACGTGCGCAAGGCGGCCCAGATCGCCGCCTCGACGGGTCGCGCGAATCCCCCCACACCCGAGCGCCTGATTGCAGTGTGTCGGCTCGGAATGGCAACCATCTTCGGCACCTGAAGGAGTTGCCGGTGCGCCCTACCCGTGCCCGCGCACCGTCGGTGAGAGCAGCTCCGCGGTGATGACCCGCTCCGCGCCGTACAGCGCGACGATGCGCTCCAGCTCGTTGCGCAGCTGGCGGACGTTGCCAGGCCATGCGTAGGTGAAGAGGGCCGCGAGCGCGTCCTCCGAGAGGCGGGGCGCGTCCGGTCCGCACAGAAGCCGCAGGAGGTGGGAGGCGAGCAGGGGAATCTCCTCGAGGCGCTCTCGCAGGGGCGGCACGCGCACCGGCACCACGCTGAGCCGGTAGAAGAGGTCCTCGCGGAAGCGGCCCTCGCGCACCAGCTCCTTCAAGTCCCGGTGCGTGGCGGCCACCACGCGCACGTCCACGCGCACCGGGCGCGCGGCCCCCACCGGATGCACCTCGCCCTCCTCCAGGAAGCGCAGGAGCTTGGGCTGCACCTCCCTGGGAAGCTCGCCCACCTCGTCGAGGAAGAGGGTGCCGCCGTGGGCCGTGCGGACGTAGCCGAGGGCGTCACGCTCCGCACCGGTGAAGCTGCCGCGCACGTGGCCGAAGAGCTGCGCCTCGAAGAGGGAGGGCGGCACCGCGGCGCAGTTGAAGGACACCAGGCGCCCCGTCCGGCCGCTCACCCGGTGGATGGCGCGGGCCACCAGCTCCTTGCCCACCCCGCTCTCGCCCTGCACCAGCACCGTGGTGCGCGAGGTGCCGAGCCGCCGGATGGCGTCC
>JAKEEX010000799.1 GCA_022616315.1 Myxococcaceae bacterium | reverse complement strand
GGTGGCGTTCACGATGAGCAGCGGTGTGGAGCGCATCCTTCCGCACCTGAGAGACGTGGTGGCCCGGGGCGGCACGCTGCGGCTCTTGACGGGGGACTACCTCGACGTCACCGACCCGGACGCCCTCCGCCGGCTCATGGACCTGGCCCAGGAGCTTCCCGCCGAGCGCGTGCAGCTCCGCATCTTCCAGAGCGGAGGCCAGGTCAGCTTCCACCCGAAGACGTACATTTGCCGCAGCAGCCAGCACGGGGTCGCCTACGTCGGCAGCTCGAACCTGTCCCGGACGGCGCTCGAGGACGGCGTCGAGTGGAACTACCGCATCGTGACCTCCCGGGACCAGGCGGGCTTCGCCGAGGTCACCCGAGCCTTCGAGGCACTCTGGAGTCACCCGGCAACCCGGGCCCTCGACGCAGAGTGGGTCGACGGGTACCAGGCGCGGCGCCGAAGTGTCGGCCCCGTGAAGGAACTGGACACCGCGCCCGAGGCGCCTGAGCCCCCACCACCGCCGAACGAGGTCCAAGAGCGCGCGCTCACGGCTCTCGAGCAGACGCGCGAGGCAGGCAATCGCGCGGGACTGGTCGTCCTCGCCACGGGGCTCGGGAAGACGTGGCTGAGCGCCTTCGACTCGGATCGGCCCGAGTTCCGGCGCGTCCTGTTCGTGGCCCACCGGGAGGAGATCCTCTCGCAGGCACTCCAGACGTTCAGGCGCATCCGGCCGCAGAGCCACCTGGGCCGGTACGACGGGAGCGAGAAGATGCCGGATGCGGAGGTCCTCTTCGCCTCCATCCAGACGCTCGGAAAGCAGGCACACCTCGAGCGCTTCGCCCCAGACGCCTTCGACTACATCGTGGTGGACGAGTTCCACCACGCCTCTGCCCGGACCTACCGGCGCCTGCTGGAGCACTTCACGCCGAAGTTCCTCTTGGGGCTGACGGCGACGCCCGAGCGGACGGACGGCGGTGATCTCCTGCAGCTTTGTGGGGAGAACCTCGTCTTGCGCTGCGATCTCGTGGAGGGAGTCCGCCGCGAGCTGCTCTGCCCCTTCCACTACTTCGGCGTACCGGACCTGGTGGACTACCGGAACATCCCCTGGCGAAACACGCGCTTCGACGAGGAGGCCCTCACGCAGGCCGTAGCCACCCAGGCCCGCGCGGAGAACGCCTTCGAGCAGTGGAAGCAGCGAGGAGGCGCGCGCACGCTCGCGT
>JAKEEX010000798.1 GCA_022616315.1 Myxococcaceae bacterium | reverse complement strand
CCAGGTAGGCCTGAGAGCGGGGCCCTGCGGTCATCGGCCGCGGTCCTCGCGAGGGCCTACGTGCATCCTCGCGCGCCATCCGCGCCGCTCTTCGAAGCGGTGCGCTGAGGGAGTGCGAGCGCAATGGCTTTCCGGAGAGTCGACATGGACAGGTTGAGAGAGTTGGTGCGCCTGCACCGCATGGGGACGGGTGCGCGCGAAGTGGCGCGGTTGCTCGGCATGGGCCCCAACACGGAGCGCAGTTACAGGCAGGCGCTGACGCTGGCGGGCGCGCTCGAGGGCAGCGCCGAGGACGTGCCGGAGCTCGAGGTGCTCAAGGCGCTGGTGCTCGCGCACCTGCCGTCGAGGCTACCGCCGCAGCAGACATCGTCGCTCGTGGCGTGGCAGGAGCGCGTGGAGAGCTTCCTCGCGCAGGGCCTGGGGCCGCGCGCCATCTACGACAGACTGCGGCTGGAGGTGGAGGACTTCTCCGCCAGTCACTCCGCGGTGAAGCGCCTGGTGAAGCGGCTGCGCCGGGCGAAGGGCGTGCGCGCGGAGGACGTCGCCATCACCGTCACCACCGCGGCCGGCGAAGTGGCCCAGGTGGACTTCGGCTACGTGGGCCGACTGCTGTGCCCGCAGGAGAAGGTACTGCGCAAGGCGTGGGTCTTCGTCATGGTGCTGGCGCACAGCCGGTACCTGGTGGCGGACATCGTCTTCGAGCAGTCCTTGCCCACGTGGCTGCGGCTGCATGTGGAGTCCTTCGAGAAGCTCGGCGGTGTCGTGGAGACGGTGGTGCCGGACAACCTCAAGGCCGCCGTGCTGCGCGCGGCCTTCACGCCGGATGAGCCCTCCGCCCTCAACCGCAGCTACCGCGAGGTGGCACGCCACTACGGCTTCAAGGTGGACCCCACGCCGCCGTACGCTCCGCAGAAGAAGGGCAAGGTGGAGGCGGGCGTCAAGTACGTCCTGTCCAACTGCCTCAAAGGCCGCGAGGGCGAGGACGTCGACGTGGTGCGCGGCGAGCTGCAGCGCTGGCTCGCTGAGGTCGCCAACGTGCGTCGGCATGGGACGACGGGGAGGAGGCCCGTGGACGTCTTCCGCGAGGAGGAGGTGCCGGCCCTGCGGCCGCTGCCCGCCAAGCGCTTCGTGCCCGTGGTGTGGAAGCCTGCGCGCGTCCACCAGGACAGCCACGTCCTCTTCGACAGGCGCTTCTACTCGGTGCCCTGGCGCCTCGTCGGCAGCGACGTGTGGCTGCGCGTCACGGACGCCAGCGTGGAGGTGTACGCCGAGGACACCCGAGTCGCCACGCACGCGCGGCGCGGCAAGGCCACCTACAGCACGTGCGAGGAGCACCTCCCGAAGGCCCGGGCAGACCTGCGCCACCGCAGCCGCGGCTACTGGGAGGAGCGCGCCGGGCTGCTCGGCGAGGACGTCCTCACGTACGTGCGCGCCGTCTTCGACTCCGACGACGTCCTG
>JAKEEX010000124.1 GCA_022616315.1 Myxococcaceae bacterium | reverse complement strand
CGGAGGGATGCCGCCGCCCCGGCCGGACGCCCCGTCCGGACGCTGGACGGGCCTTCGGGTCCACGTGTGGCGCAACCCGCTGAAATCCTTCGGTCCGGCGCACTGGCCGTCGCGGCCCTGTCCGTGCACGACGGCAACCCCACGTCGCGGCCTTCCTCCTTCCACTCACCCCGCGACGCAGGAGAGACGCACATGCTCGAAAAGCTCGTCGGTGGCCTCATGTCTTCCTTCATGGCCGGAAACCCGCTCGAGGCCCTCGGGTCCGGTGGTCCCATCGGCACTGCCTCCGGCATCGGCTCCCTGAGCGCACCCCTCAAGGGCGGGCTCGGAGCTTCAACGACCGTCGAAGCATCTTCGGACAAGGCCGCGTCCCACACCGCAGCGGTGCACACCGAGCTCATGGAGGAGCCATGCGGGTGTGATGGCTACTCGGGGAAAGCGGACGGCACGGGCAAGGACGAGCGGGCACGCCAGGGCGCGCCGCAGCCGCAGGGCGGTGGCTTCCTCGGCTTCCTCGCGAAGCTGGCGGACCCGCTCGGGTTGTTCGGCGGCATGAACATGGCGGACCCGCTGGGGCTGCTCGGTGGCCTCTTCGGTGGCGGCGGTCTGACCGGCACGCTTGGCGCAGACGACGGCAAGAAGGCGGAGGGCCTCCTCGGGGACCAGGCGCAGATGGGCGGCCTCCTGTCAATGCTGGGCTCCAGCGGTGGTGGGGGCTTCTCGCTCCTGGGCCTCTTCAAGTGAGCGCCATGGCCATGGAGACCGGGGCGCTTCGAGACACACTCACCGCCGTCGTTCGCGGCGAGGTGACGCTGGCCGAGCTGCAGGGCCTCACCTACGAGCAGGCGCGCGCCATCGCGCAGGTCGGCTGCGAGCTGTCCGGCGCTGGCCGGCTCGAGGAGGCCCGCATCCTCTTCAAGGGGCTGGTGGCCATGAACCCGAAGGATGCCGGGGTGCATGCGGCGCTCGGGACCGTCTACCAGCGGCTGGGGCGGAACGAGGAGGCACGTGCCTCGTACGATGCCGCCCTGGCGCAGGCCCCTCGCAACCCCGTGGCGCTCGCGAACCGCGGAGAGCTCCGCCTGCGCTCGGGTGACGTCGGGGGACTCGAGGACCTCACGCACGCGGTGGAGGCGGACCCAGAAGGCAGGACGCGCGCCGGAAGCCGCGCACGCGGACTCCTGGAGGCGACCTCGCTCGCACACGCGCAGCGGCACCGCTGAACGGGCGCGCCGAAAACCACGCACGTCAGGGCTCGGTGAGGGCACCGCCACCGAGCTCCGCCCCGCGCCCCAGCGGTGCCAGGGGAACATCGTCTGCGCGACACTCGCATCGTCACCGTTGCCATCCTCTGCGCTCGCGCAAGCGGCCCCGGGTCCCGTCCGGCGTGTGCGCGCCGACAGTCGATGTGCCTCGCCGCGGGGGGAGCCAGGCGTGGCGTCCATGCGGTGCGTGCGCTGCCGAACCGCGGCGTCGTGGCCACCTGTCCTCTCGGTCCGGGTGATTGCTGCGGAGGCGGAGGGGACCCCGGACCGTGGACACACCCTCCGGGACGGGGGACTCGGACATGTGTTCGACGTTCAAACATTGCCGGCCGAGCATCAGACGCCTGCTCCTGGCGGCACTCGCAACAGGCTCGGCGACGGCGGGCGTCGCCGTGGCGCAGGAGGCGGATGACATCGCGCCTGCGCCACCGTCCATCGGTGCGGACATTCCGCTGACGTACTTCGGACCGCCGCCCACGGCGGTGAATCCGCGGCTCATCGGCCCGCTGCAATTGCTCAAGGCGGGGCAGCTGGACACGGCGGCCGGCACCATCACGCTCCCGCTCTACCAGGGCCAGCTCCAGGGGACGGGCCAGAAGGTGTGGTTCATCCTCACCGACACCACGGACGTGAAGAACGCCGAGGCACTGGGGCTGAACCACTCGGCCAAGCTGGCCTACGGAGAGACGTGCCGCGGGGCGCGACAGGGAACGCTCGAGGTGGATGGCACGGTCACCTTCGACAAGGGGACGGTGGACTTCTCGCCCGAGCGGCGTGTCGTGCCGGGTGAGGCACCCAACCGCTTCCCGCCCACCACGGCCCGACCCGGCGCAGTGGGGGACAGCGACTACAGCCCGCTGGTGCGCATCCAGAACGCGGGTGGGCACGTCTACAACGCGCCGGTGGTGGCCTTCGATGTGGAGGCCGCGGACATCTCCTTCTGCGAGAGCAGCCCGGACGCGACGAAGGTGCACGACAAGGTGGTGCGCATCTGCCCGGCGGACGGCACCGTCACCCTGAGCCTCACGCCGGGCTTCAGCTTCGGTCGGCCGGTGCTCTACCTGAGCATGGACGCGAACACCGAGCTGGCCGCCGCGATGGAGGGCGTCACGCTCGCGCCGGGGCTCACCGACATCCGCGTGGGCGGCGACGACGGTGCCTTCAGCGCCGTGGAGCGCATCTTCGGCTTCGTCAATGGCCCCACCAACGTGGTGGAGGGCGAGGTCAACCCGCAGCGCCAGGGCTTCAACAGCGCGCTGGCCGGAGAGGGAGGCCCCCTCAACGTGCTGGGCGGCATCCCTACCATCGCCACCGACTACAGCCCGCTGTGGGACCTCAACCTGGGCGAGTGGACGCAGGCGGCAATCGACGCGGGCTACCGCAGCCGGCTCACCGAGGAGTTCGCCATCCTCGGCTTCGTCCAGCGCGGCTTCATCACGGGCCCGGGCGGGGCGACCTACGGCTCGACGGGCAACATCATCAACTGCCCCATCGTCCACCGCTTCCTGTGAGCACCCCGGTGCGCTCGCAGTCGAAGCCAACCTGACGAGGTGACACATGTCTCACCGAATGACGAAGTGTTTGGTGGCGTCCTGCTTGCTCGGGGCGGCGTGGCTCGCGGGTTGCTCCGCCGCCCGTGAGGACCCCGCCAAGGCCGGCCTTCCGGGTGGGGGCGGGCCGCAGGGGAGCATCACGCCCGAGCAGAGCTCGCCCCCGCTCGCGCAGTGCGAGCCACCGCCCGAGGGGAGTCCCACGCCCGGGGGGCGGGATGACATGGACGTGATTGGAGACGACGACGTGGCGCCCGCCCCGCCCTCTATCGGCGCGGACATTCCGCTGACGTACTTCGGGCCGCCGCCCTCCTCCGTTCAGCCCGAGCTGGTGGGCCCCGTCCAGCTGCTCAAGGCGGGGCAGCTGGACACGGCGGCCGGCACCATCACCCTTCCGCTCTACCGCGGCCAGGTAGGGGCTCAGCCGGTCTGGTTCGTCCTCACCGACACCACGGACCTCGGGAACGCGCAGGCCCTGGGGCTGAACCACTCGGCCAAGCTCCATTACGCCAACAATGGCGGCAATTCGGTGCGCATCGGGCGCTTCGAGATGGATGCATCGGTGACGTTCGATCGGGGCCTGGTGGACTTCTCGCCCGAGCGGCGCGTGGTGCCCGGCGCCCCACCGGACTTCTTCCCTCCGAGCGTGGCGCAGCCCGGTGCAGTGGGGGATGCGGGCTACTCACCGCTGGTCCTCATCGAGAACGCAGGCTTTCACGTCTACAACGCACCCATCGTTGCGGGCAACGTGACCGCCGACGAGCTGAACGCCTGGTGCACGGGCAGTCCGGACTACGCGCGCGTCCACGACAAGGTGGTGCGCATCTGTCCGCAGGAGGGTACCGTCACCCTGAGCCTCACGCCCGGCTTCAGCTTCGCCAAGCCGGTGCTCTACCTGAGCATGGACGCGAACACGGAGCTGGCCGCCGCCATGGAGGGCGTCACGCTCGCCCCGGGGCTGGGCGACGTTCCGGTGGGCCGCGACGACAGCGCCTTCAGCGCGGTGGAGCGCATCTTCGCCTTCGTCAACGGCCCCAGCGGCAGGGGCAACCCGCAGCGGCAGGGCTTCAACAGCGCGCTGGCCGGAGAGGGAGGCCCCCTCAACGTGCTGGGCGGCATCCCCACGGTGGCGACGGACTACAGCCCGTTGTGGGACCTCAACCTCGGGGAGTGGACGCAGGACGCCATCTCCAAGGGATACCGGAGCCGGCTCACCGAGGAGTTCGCCATTCTCGGCTTCGCCCAGCGCGGCTTCGTGACGGGCCCGGGCGGGATGCCCTACGGCTCGACGGGCATCATCATCAACTGCCCCATCGTTCACCGCTTCCTGTGACACCCGCCAGGCCCCGCCCCTCCTGCGTCTTCGGGAGAGGCGGGGCCAGGTGCGAGGCCTGTGCCGGTGAGGTCATGCCGCGTCCATCACGGAGCTGGCCGGGGGGCGAAAGTGAAGACGCAGACGACGCCGACGTTCCATGGGCGCCTGTGGGACGTGGCCCTGGCTGCCTTGACGGTGCTTCCAGTTCTCCTGGCCTGCAGCCAGTTGGAGGACCCGCCTTCACCTCTCGAGGTGCCGGCCGGTGAGCAGGACACGGCGGCCCTCATCCTCTCCTGGAACGAGGTGGCGCTCACCGCCAACGCGCTCGACCACACGCCCGTGAAGCCCGGCGAGAACCGCGTGTTCGGGGAGCAGCTGGGGCCGGGGCGGACGAGCCGCGCGTTCGCCATCGTCCACATCGCCATCTTCGACGCGGTGAACGCCATCACCGGCGGCTACGAGAGCTTCACCGGCGTCCCGGCCGCTCCGGGGGACACGTCGCTGGATGCGGCCATCGCGCAGGCCGCACACGACACGCTGGCGGCGCTCTACCCATCCCAGGCGGAGCGCTTCTCGGCGCTCCTCGCCGCCGACCTCTCGCGGCTTCCCGACGGCCACGCGAAGGAGAAGGGGGTGTCGCTCGGCCAGCAGGCGGCGGCCGCCATCCTCGTGCTCCGGGGCGACGATGGCTCCATTCGAAAGGATCCCAGCATGGGCGGCGACTACATCCCCGGGTGCGGTCCGGGCGATTGGCGCCAGGATCCCATCAGCAAGGCTCCCATCGCCATGGGCGCGTACTGGGGAGAGGTGAAGCCGTTCGTCCTCCGCGGGGCCACGCAGTTCCGAGCGCCGCCGCCACCTCTTCTGGAGAGCCTGGACTACGCGGTGGCCTTCAACGAGGTGAAGCAGCTGGGAGGCGATGGGCTCATGACCCCGACGGTCCGGGCCCCCGAGCAGACCTACGTGGGCAAGTACTGGGCCTACGATGGGACGTCGGGCGTGGGGACGCCCCCGCGGCTCTACAATCAGATTGCCGTGCACGTTGCCCGGCAGATGCGCTCGGACGCCGTCGCGCTCGCGCGGCTCCTGGCGCTCGTCAACGTCGCCATGGCGGACGAGGGCATCGCGTGCTGGGAGTCGAAGTACCACTACGCCTTCTGGCGCCCGGTCACCGGCATCCGCGAGGCGAGCGGGGGGAAGGACCTCACCTGCAGCAGCGGCGACGGCAACCCGCTGACGGAGGCCGACCCGCGCTTCACGCCGCTCGGCGCCCCCGCCAGCAACCTCGACGGGCCTGACTTCACCCCGCCCTTCCCGGCCTACCCGTCCGGGCATGCCTGCTTCGGGGCGGCGCTCTTCCAGACGCTGCGCCGCTTCTACGGGACCGACGACATTGCCTTCACCTTCGTGTCCGACGAGTACAACGGCAGGACGCATGACAGCGATGGGCAGCTGCGTCCCCTCGTTCCGCGGACGTTCTCGTCGCTCTCCGAGGCTGAGGAGGAGAACGGCCAGAGCCGCATCTACCTGGGCATCCACTGGCGCTTCGACAAGACGGAGGGAATCGCGCAGGGTCGCAGCGTGGCGGACTGGGTGTTCGAGCACACATTCCTCCCGCCCGAGGGGAAGTGACCCTCTGGGCCAGGACGCGAGGCTCGAGCGGGCACACTGCAAGACAGCGGACGCGGGCCTGGTCAGCCCGGCATCAGCGCGTCGGACGCGGGCCACACTCCCTGGCGCGGCATGTCCAGGCGCTCCGAGAGCGCGCGGCGCCAGTCCGGAGGCGTGAAGGGCTCACCCCAGTAGTCCGTAACGCGCACCACCTCTCCGTCGCGCAGCTCCGCGATGGAGACGTTCCGGTACACCCGTCCGTCGCCATAGTCGGTGCTCCACTCGACGACGAGCGTGTCACCGCACGCATGCCGGCGTCCCACGCCGAGCTTCAGGCCCTCGAAGTGGGCTTCCACCTCGGCGATGCGCGCCCGGCCCCGGAGGACCTCGCCGCTCTGGGGCCACTGCCGTACCGCGTCCTCCGCCAGCGGAGCGCCCAGAATTCGCTCGAGGCGGGTCTGCTGGAGGGCCTCTCCCATGCGCATCAAGCTGGAGAGGGCGGGGCGCCGGCGGCATCGAAGCTCGCTCCGCCGGTCCAGCCCCGGCCGAGCCGCGAAGTCCCCGAACGTCCGCCGCGCCCCCCTTCACTTCGCGCGCTGGCTGATGGCCACGCTGCCCAGAATCAGCGTGGCCGCCACCGCCATGCTCAGCGTCGGCGTCTCGCCCAGGAACATCCAGGACCAGCCGACACCGAAGAGCGGGACGAGGTACGTCACCGTCACCGCGCGCGGCGCGCCGACGCGGGCAATCAGGCGGAAGTAGAAGGCGTAGGCCAGGCCGGTGCAGACCGCGCCGAGCAGCAGCGCGCTGACCCAGGCGCGGCCGGAGATGGCGGCCTCGGGCCACTGCGCAATCGCGAACGGCGCCGCAAGCAAGGCAGCGCCGAGCTGCGTCCCCGCTGCGAGCCCCAGCGGAGGCAGCCCGCCGAAGTGGTGGCGGATGAGGTTCGTCGAGATGCCGTAGCACAGCGCCGCCAGCGTGCCCGCGAGCGCCGCGACGGTGACGCTGGCTCCGGCGGTGCGGGCACTGGCGAGCACCACCACCCCCGCGAAGCCGGCGAACAGCGCGATGGCCCGCCGCGCACCAATCTTCTCACCGAAGGCGGCGAAGGCCACCAGCGCGGTGAACAGGACGGCCATGCTGTTGGTGATGGCGCTGACGCCCGCCGGCGCGCGCTGCGCGGCCCAGGCGAAGAGCGCGAACGGCACCGCCGAGTTGATGACGCCCAGGAGCGGCACCTGCCACCAGTGCTTGCGCGAGAACGCGCCGCGCACCTTCCACAGCATGGGAAGCAGCACGAGCGCGCCGAGCGCGAGCCGCGTCACCATCAGCGGCACGGCGCCGAACTCGGGCGCGGACACGCGCTGGAACAGGAAGGAGCCGCCCCAGATGGCGCCGACCGCGGTCAGCTCGACGGGCGTGAGCCAGTCACGCGCAGGGGAGGCGGCGAGGGTGGGGCTGCCTGCGGACGTCGTCATGGGGGCGCTCCGGGTGCGTGGGAGGGGGTGGATTTGTCCTCTGGGCGCCGCTGGCACAAGCGCATACTTTCGCGGTCAGCCACAAATTCCATTTGAGGCTCCTCCATGTCCCTGCGTGCGCACTGGTTGCCAGCGCTCGGCGCCTTCGAGGCCGCCGCCCGCCATCAGAACTTCGCCCGAGCCGGCGCCGAGCTGCACCTCACGGCCAGCGCGGTCAGCCACCACGTGCGCCGGCTCGAGGGCCTGCTCGGCGTCACACTCTTCCAGCGCCAGGCGCGCGGGGTCGCGCTCACGCCGGAAGGCCGGCTGCTCGCCGACGCCACGGGTGGCGCGCTGGGAGACCTCAATGCCGCGCTCGCCTCTCTGCAGGCCAGGCGTCGGACGCCACGGGTGCGCATCAGCACCCTGCCCTCCCTGGCCCACGTCTGGCTCGTGCCTCGACTGGGCCGCTTCTCCGCCGCGCACCCGGAGATAGGCCTGGCCATCGACGCCGACCGTGCCCTGGCGCGCTTCGACGAGGGCGGCCCGGACCTCGCCCTGCGCTATGGGGTGGGAGACTGGCCGGACCTCGTCTCGCACTTCCTGATGGACGACACGATGTTCCCCGCCGCCGCGCCCGACCTGCCGGGCGTGGAGCGCGTCCAGACGCCCGAGGACATCGCGCGGCTGCCGCTCGTCGGAGACCTCTCGCCGCAGGGCTGGGCCGAGTGGTTCCGACACGCGGGCGTGCGTCACGTCCAGGTGACGGAGCTGCACACCTTCAGTGACTCCACCGACGCGCTGAACGCCGCGGCCGCGGGCCTCGGCGTCGTGCTCGCGCGTCAGCGTCTGGCCGGCCCGCACCTCGCCGACGGCCGCCTGAAGCGCCTGCCCGGCCCGGGTCTCCCCACACGCAATTCCTACTACCTGGTGCATCCGGCGAGCCGTCCCCCCAGCGCGGCCGTCAGGACGTTCATGACCTGGTTGCAGCGCGAGGCGCAGGCCGACGAGGCCACGCAGCCCCCTGCGCCGCGCAGGCGGTGACGTCACGGGAAGGAGCTCCATGGACAGTGCCCTGCGGGAATCCGCACGTGACTGAACGGTATCGGCCCCCTCTTTCAATGGTCGACCCGAAACGTGCGATGGTTTCGTCGGGCCGCGCAGGAGGGGAGCAATGCGGATTGCCGTACCCAGGGAGCTCGTTCCCGGGGAGCGCCGGGTGGCGCTCGTGCCGGAGACCGTCAAGAAGCTGGTGGCGCGCAACCTCGCGGTGCACGTGTTGGCCGGTGCGGGCGAGGCCGCCGGGGCCACCGACGAGGAGTACCGCGCCGCCGGCGCCACCCTCGTGGACTCGGCCTCCGCGCTCTACGCCCAGGCCGACGTCGTGGTGAAGGTGCAGCCTCCCACCGCAGAGGAGGTCGTGGCCCTGCGCGAGGGCACGACGCTCGTGAGCCTCCTCTACCCGCTCTCCAACAAGGCGCTGGTGTCGTCCCTGGCCGCGCGCAAGGTGACGGCCCTCGCCACCGACAGCATCCCGCGCACCACCGTG
>JAKEEX010000797.1 GCA_022616315.1 Myxococcaceae bacterium | reverse complement strand
GGAGAGCGCCTCCGCGGCCTGGGCGGCACGGCCCACGACCACCGCGTCCGCCTCGGCGAAGACGTCCGAGAGCGCGGCCACCTCCTGGAGGCGCTTGTCCAGGCAGGCCATGCGTGCCGTCATGACCGCCTCCGTCTGGACGGCCCGCAGGCGCGTGGCCTCGCACGCCTCGCGGTGCATGGCCGTCCAGTCCCGCGCGTACGCGCCCAGCACCTTCTGCACGCGCCGGAAGGCGTCCGGTGCCCAGGCGACGCCCGTGGCCAGGAAGGCCTTCTCCACCGCCTCCTGCCGCCCCGCGTCCCAGACTCCGTCCAGCCGCTCCTCGGCGCCGCCGCAGAGGGCCTCGGTGCGGTTGCTCCAGGACGACCACGACAGGGCGCCGCTCACGCCCAGCACCAGGAGCCCCGCGGCCGCCGCGGCGAGGCGCTTTCCCGCCTCCTCGGGCCGCCTGTCCACCTCGGCGAGCAGCGCGTCCATGGAGGGGAAGCGCGCCGCGGGGTCCACCTGCAGGCCCCGCGCGAGCAGTCGCTGGAGACGCGCGGGCACACGGGCCCCCGCGGGAGGCGGACGCAGGCGCCCCTCCTTCACGTTCTGCAGCCGCTCCGACGCCGTCTCGCCGGCGAAGGGCAGCTCGCCATAGAGGCCCTCCCACAGCGCCACGCAGTAGGCGAACTGGTCGCTCCGGGCGTCCGCGGGCTGGCCGGCGAGCAGCTCGGCCGCCATGTAGCTGGGGGTCCCCACCATCGCGCCCGAGCGCGTCACCTGGAAGTCGAGCAGCTTGGCGCTGGACTCGAGCAGCTCGGCGTCGGGCGCGGGCGCCGGCTCCTCTCCCGTGCGGTGCGCGCGCGCCAGCCCGAAGTCGGTGACGCGCACCCGCCCGTCGCGTCCCACCAGGACGTTGGAGGGCTTGAAGTCGCGGTGCACCAGGCCCGCCGCGTGCGCCGCCGCGAGGCCTCTCCCCGCCGCCGCCAGCACGTCCAGCACCTCTCGCCAGTCACGCTTGCGCTCGCGCCACCACTGGCGGAGCGTCTGCCCCTCCACCAGCTCCATGGCCATGACGATGTGCCGGTCCACCTCGCCCACGTCGTACACGGCCACGACGTTGGGGTGGGACAGCTGCGCCATGGCCTGCGCCTCGCGCAGGAGCCGCGTGCGGTCGGAGGTTGCGCCATCGGACCCGGGCGCGCTCGTGCGCTCGGCGTGCAGGAGCTTCAGCGCCACGCGCCGGTCGAGCTTGGAGTCGTAGGCGGCGTAGACGATGCCCATGCCACCCTGGCCGAGCGGCTCGAGGAGGACGTAGCGCCCCATGGGCGTTCCGCGCGGGAGGGGCGTGCGGGAGGAGGGCTCCACGGGGGGAGGAAGGGGCGCCGTCGCGTCGGAGCGCGAGGACGAGGGGGTGTCCGAGCGCGAGGACGGGGACGGGTCCGCCGGAGGCGCCAGACGCGCCGCGCACGCCGCACAGTCGCGTGCGTGCGAGAGCACGCGCTCGGACTCCTCCGGGGTCAGGGTGCCCCTCGCGTGGCTCGAGGCCACCGACTCGTCGAAACAGTCCATCGCTCCGGCCTGGATGGGACAGCGCCGGGGAGTGTAGCGCGGCGGCCCGCTTTCGGGTGTCCCCCTCATCCTTTGG
>JAKEEX010000796.1 GCA_022616315.1 Myxococcaceae bacterium | reverse complement strand
CGTCTGGCCGTTTCCCGTCCCCAGTCTCCGCGCCCGCCGGCGCTGCAGGGCAAAGAGGGCGCGCAGGAAGACGGTGAGGACGCCGGACAGCAACCCGCTGTCCTTCAGCAGCGCCCATCTCACTCGGTGTGGGAAGGACAGCGTCCACTGACGGTAGGGCACGTGCGGCAGCACCTTCTCCACCAGGTGCGCCGCGGTGACATGGGCCCGCTTCGCGTTGCACGAGGGGCACACGCCTCTCCCTTTGCACGAGAAGGCCACCAGCAGCTCGTCCTTGCAGTCCTCGCACCTCACCCGGGCGAAGCCATGCGAAAGCACTCCACACTCCAGGTACCTCGTGAAGTCCCTGTCCACGTACCTCGGCAGCCCGCGGCCCACCTCCGCCGCCTCCTCCCGCAAGGTGGCCAGGTTTTCCTGCACCGCCCGGTACAGCAGCGTCCCCTCCGGCCGCCGCCTCCGGTACTCGCCCCCGCACGCCGGGCGCACCGCGCCCACAGTCGCCGCTCCGCCCTCGCCCATGCCACCCCGTCCAGGGCAGACGCTATGGAGCCCCTCCGACATCCAGGTGCCCGGCGCTCTGAAGCGGGGCACGGTCTACAAGTAACTCAGCGAACTGGACCCCTGTATCGCTGACTCGCCGCGGCTCCCCTCGGACCTGCGCTGAGCCGTCCGCTCACCGCGCCGTGACGATGCCCCGCTGCGCGGCCCACATACCGAGGTCGCGCCGCTGGATGGCCGCGGCCATCAGCTCCGGGAAGAGGTCCGGGGTGCAGGCGAAGGCGGGGATGCCCAGCGCGGCGAACGCCGCCGCGTTGCCCGCGTCGTAGCCCGGAGCGCCCTGGTCATTGAGCGCGAGCAGGCACACCACGTTGACCCCCGCCTGCACCAGGGCGCGGGCGCGCGCGAGCATCTCCTCCGCATTGCCGCCCTCGAAGAGGTCCGTGATGAGCACCAGCACCGTCTGCGTCGGCCGCGTGATGCGCTGCTGGCAGTAGGCGAGCGCGCGGTTGATATCGGTGCCACCTCCCAGCTGCGTGCCGAAGAGGAGCTCCACCGGGTCCTTCAGGTGCTCGGTGAGCTCCACCACGCTCGTGTCGAAGACGACCATCCGCGTGGAGACGGCGCGGATGCTCGCCAGCACGGCGCCGAAGATGCCCGAGTAGACGACCGAGGTCGCCATCGAGCCGCTCTGGTCCACGCACAGCACCACGTCGCGCAGGGCGGACTGGCGCCGGCCGCGACCCACGAGGCGCTCGGCCACCACCGTGCGCCGCTCGGGGTCGTAGCTGCGCAGGTTGGCGCGCACCGTCCGGTCCCAGTCCACCTCGTTGGGCCTGGGGCGTCTGGTGCGCGTGGCGTTCCGCAGGCTGCCTCGCACCGCCTGTACGGTGGTCTCGCGGAGCCTGCGCTGGAGCTCGTCCACCACCTTGCGCACCACCGCGCGCGCCGTCTCCTTCGTCTTCTGGGGCAGCACCCGCGAGAGCGAGAGCAGCGAGGCCACCAGGTGAACGTCCGCGTCCACCGCCTCGAGCAGCTCCGGCTGCAGGAGCATCTGCTGCAGGCCCAGCCGCTCGAGCGCGTCCTTCTGCATCACCCGGACGACGGAGGACGGGAAGTAGTCCCTGATGTCGCCGAGCCAGCGCGCCACGTTCGGCGAGGAGCCTCCAAGGCCCCCCTTTCGCTCCGCGTCGTAGAGGGCCTCCAGCACGCGGTCCATCCCCAGCTCCAGCTCGCTGAGGCCCGCGCCCACGGATGCGTCCGCGGGGCTGCCGAGCACCAGGCGCCAGCGGCGCAGGCGCTCCTCCTCGGCCAGCGGCTTCACGCTCCCACCTCCTTGCCTCCGGGCCCCGGAACACCGAGCACCCGCGCCAGCACCGGCAGCACCGCGTCCGCACGCTCGCGCACCAGCGCCATGCCCAGCTCCCCGGGCCGCACCACGTCCGTGTGCGCAGCTCCGCTGCCCAGCCGCTTCACCTTCTCTCCCATGGCGCGGCGCTCCGGCGGCTGGAAGCCGGAGAAGGCGCGGCGCACCAGGGGCAGGAGCTCCGTGAAGGCCTCCTGCGTCAGCCCCGCGAGCCAGCGGTCGAGCGCCGTCCACAGGCCGTCGTGGTGCAGCAGCACGAGTCCACTGCCCTCCACGAGTCCCTCCACCCACGCCGCGGACTCGGGCGCGGGCCGCGCATGGGAGAGCGCCAGTCCGGCGAGCCGCTGCAGCGCGTCCGGCGCCAGCGCTCCCTGTTCCACGAGCAGTCGGCAGGCTCCGCCCCGCACCCGTCCGTGCACGCCGTCCCGCTCCACCAGCGCATGCAGCGCCGCCTGCCAGTCCTCGCGCAGGTCCGCGCGCTCGAGCAGCTCCACGCTTCGCTGAGCTCCGACCATCCCCTCCAGACGCGTGCCGGCCGCCTCGTCGTCGAGCGAGGCGCATGCTCCAGGCAGGCCCACCACGACGCGCGCGAAGAGCGCATCCAGCACGGGCCGGAGCGCCTCGGGAGCTCGCCCGCGCACGTCCCCGTAGCGTGACACCCGCGCCAGCGGCGGCAGTGCCTCCATCAGGTGTTGCACGTCCGCGGCCACCGCGGCCTGCGCCTGCACCTGCGCCAGGAGGTGCTCCACCGCCTCCGGAAGCTCGGCGAGGAGCGCCGCGTCCAGGAGCTCGGTGAGCCGCGCGAGCTCCTTCGCCCCGTCGCCCTCGTGCCTCAGCCGTGCGGCCGCGGCGGCCTCCAGCGTGTGGCCCCACACGCTCGCCTCGATGAGGGACACGTCCAGCTCGGGACGCCAGCGCAGCTCCCACACCTCGTGGAAGGTGCCTGTCTTGCGCCCGCGCTCCTCACGCCGGACGGCCCAGTGCACGCCCAGCGCGACGAGCCTGTGGAAGAGCCTGCTCCGCTCGCGCCCACCCTCCTCGCGCAGGTCCAGGTCCAGCATCTTCGCTTCCGGGGAGGCCTTGAGGCGCAGCGTCTTCGCCTGGGCCTGCAGGTCCCGCTGCAGCGGCACCTGTGGCGCGCCCTCGGGCACCTCGCCCAGCACGTCGCCCACCTCGAGCCGCTCACGGATGAGACGCAGGGGCGCCGGCTCCCCGTGGCACAGCACGGAGAGCAGCGCGTCGTTGAGCTCCGCGAGCCCCGGCGAGGACAGACCACGCATCGCCGCGAGTCCCTCCGCCAGGCGCACCGCCTCGATGACACTCGCGGAGGAGGCGTCCAGGTCCTCCCCGCGCAGGAGGCGCGCGGCCTCCGCCGCCCACCGGATGGCGGCGCCCTCGGGGTGCGTCCACAGATGACGGTACCAACCGGGTGCGTGCACGCCGGCCCCGTACCCGCTGCGGAACGTGAGGCGCGAGTGCGTCCACGGAATCCACGTGGCCTCCACCGGCGTCCTCGGCAGCCCCTTGAGCAGCACCGCGTCCGCCTTCGCCGGACCGCGCTCGGCCAGCGCCGGCACGTGCCAGGCGCCGCACACCACCGCCACCCTCTGGAAGCCCTCCTCGAGCGCGGCGCGGATGCGTGTGCGCATGGACGCCTCGCGCAGGGCCTCGACACCGGTGGGCGGAGGCGCCTCCGCGCGCACGGCGGTCATCGCCTCGCGGATGCTCTCGAAGAGACCGAGCACGTCCCGCCGGCGCTCCACCTGCTGCTCCCACCACAGCTCCGGGTCCGCGCTGCCTGCGGCCTCGGCGAGCAGACCGATGGCGTCCACGCGCTCCTCTTCTGGTTCATCCGGCGCTGCCCCCCCCTCGGGCGTCCGTGCCAGCCAGTGGGTCAGGGCCAGGTCCAAGAAGCGCACCGGCACCCGGCGCCTGAGCGCGTACTGGAGGGCCTGCCACTCCGGGCTGAAGTCGGCGAAGGGGTAGAAGACCGCGCGAGCCGGTGCTTCCTTCGGGTAGACGAGGAGCGCCACCGGCGGGCGCATTCCGGCCTCGTGCGCGAGCGGCAGCACACCGTCCGCGTCCGGCGGCCCCTCGACGAGGAGAAGGTCCGGGCCGAGCGCCTCCAGCGCCGCGCGGAGTGCACGCGCGCAGCCGGGGCCATGGTGACGGATGCCGAAGACGTGGACGCTCACGGTGGGCTCAGAGGACGTCCTTGCAGCTGCGGTAGAGGTCCTTCCAGCCGTCTCGCTCCTTCACCACCGTCTGCAGGTACTCCTGCCACACCACCCGGTCCTGCACCGGATCCTTCACCACCGCGCCGGTGAGGCCCGCGGCCAGGTCGCTCGCCCGCAGCACGCCGTCTCCGAAGTAGCCCGCCATGGCCAGCCCGTTGTTGAGCACGGAGATGGCCTCCGCGGTGGAGAGCGAGCCGGTGGGGCTCTTGAGCTTCGTGCGGCCGTCCGCGGTGACGCCGCTGCGCAGCTCGCGGAAGAGCGTCACCACGCGGCGGATCTCCTCCAGCGCGGGCGGCTCCGCGGGCAGGGCCAGGGCGCGGCCGAGGTCCGCCACGCGGCGCCGGACGATCTCCACCTCCTCCTCCAGCGTCTCGGGCACGGGGAGGACGACGGTGTTGAAGCGGCGCATGAGCGCGCTGGAGAGCTCGTTGACGCCGCGGTCGCGGTTGTTGGCGGTGGCGATGACGTTGAAGCCGCGCCGTGCCTGCACCTCGGAGGACAGCTCGAAGATGGGCAGGGTGCTCTCGGAGAGGAGGGTGATGAGCGAGTCCTGCACCTCGCTGGGAATTCGCGTGAGCTCCTCCACCCGCGCGAGCTTCCCCTCCTGCATGGCGCGCATCATGGGGCTCGGCACCAGCGCCGCGGGCGAGGGCCCCTCCGCCAGCAGCCGGGCGTAGTTCCACCCGTAGCGCAGCGCCTGCTCGTCCGTGCCGGCCGTGCCTTGAACCAGCAGCGTGGAGTCCCCGGAGATGGCGGCCGCGAGGTGCTCGCTCACCCAGGACTTGGCGGTCCCCGGCACGCCGAGCAGCAGCAGAGCGCGATCGGTGGCGAGCGTCGTCACCGACACCTCGATGAGCTTCGCGTTGCCGATGTACTTGGCGCGCACCTCGAAGCCGCTGGGAAGCTTGCCGCCGAGCATGTAGGTGCGCACGGCCCAGGGAGACAGCTTCCAGCTCGGTGGGCGCGGCCGGTCATCGGCCTTCGCGAGCTCGGCGAGCTCCTCCGCGTACTCATGCTCGGCGTGATGGCGGACGACGTTGGGTGCCTGGGACTGGCTCACGGTGCAATCTCCTCGTGAAGGCGCTGGCGAAGACGGAGGGTGGACTCGAACGTGTGGAGCGCGCGGGCCCAGCCGTGCTCGAGGCGCGCCGGCTCGGCGTCCTCGATGAGCGCGAGGGCGTGCGGAATGGACGCCAGGGGAAGCGCGAGCGCCGCAGGGTCGA
The DNA here is from genome assembly GCA_022616315.1 of Myxococcaceae bacterium. Lineage (GTDB taxonomy): Bacteria > Myxococcota > Myxococcia > Myxococcales > Myxococcaceae > JAKEEX01. The sequence continues at coordinate 13,244 of JAKEEX010000796.1, read as the reverse complement.
GCGAGGCCTGCCACGCGAAGGCGTCCGCCGCCGTGCCCGCGAGGCGTCGGGCGAGCGCCTTCAGGTAGCGCTCCGCCGTGCCGGGGCTCCAGGGTCCTGGCAACGCCTTCACCACGGCATGGAGTGAGACCGGGCGGGGCCCGGCGCGCTCGAGCAGCTGGAGGGCCCGCTCCTCGGCCCGTGCCTCCGGCATGTGGGCGAGAAGCGCGTGAAGGTAGAAGCTCGCAGGAGCGCCCTCCACCTGGGTGAGTGCGGCGGGCGCCTCGAGCCAGAAATCCCAGAGCGGCTCCGCCCACCCCGGTGAGGGCGAAGCCACGACCGACTGAGACCAGCCGAGGGCAAGGGCCAGACTCCACTCGGATGCCGCCGCGGCGCGCACCAGCTGCGCCGGAGTGGCACCGAAGCGCTCTTCGAACTGGGACGGAGCCACGCGCGCGACCAGCTCCACGAGCCAGTGGGCACGCTCGCCCAGGCCCTGGCGAGGCCTGGCAGTGATGCCGTCTCGCTCCCACTCGCGTGGAAGGCTTGCCGGTGGCTCCACGTGCAAGACGCCGGCGGGAGATTCACCGTGGAGCCGCGCTTTCACCACGCCCCAGAGGCTTCCGTCCGTGGTGGCCGGTGGAGTGAAGGACATCAGCGCATCCACGCGCTCGCGCATGCGTCGGGCGAGCCGGGACTCCGGCAGTCGTCCGAGCAGCGCCGAGGCTGCAGCGCGCACTGCCTGGCTCCTGTCGTCGAGCGCCCCCTCCAGGAAGGGCTCGTCCGTGGGCTTGAGGCCCACCTCCAGGGCCTCCAGGAAGGTGGCGCGCTGGTCCGCCTTCTCCTGCTTCCAGACGCCCTCCAGCCACGAACGCGCCCGGCCGGGACTCACCTCGCGCTCACGCCGCAGGGCCGCCAGCCGTTCCGCGGCGTGTCCTTCCTCCCAGCGTCGTGCGCGCTCCGCGGTGTCGTCCTGTGCTCGCGCGAGCACCCACGCCCACTCGGAGTTCTGCTCTGCGAGCCACACTCCCCGCTCGCCGAGCACCGGGACGAGGGCGTCGCGCAGCTCGAGGCTCTTCAGGGCGAGGACCTCCGGCAGCAGCGCGGGAGCCAGTCGCTGGCCCATCTGTGCCAGACGCTCGAGCGCCTGGGGCAGGAGCTCGCGGTGCTCGCGCAGGACCTCTCGCAGCGCCGCCGCGGCGCGGGGTGAGCACGCAGGTCGCGTCTCTGAGCGGGCCGGTGCTGGGGGCGCCACGGAGGTGAAGGGTGGAATGCCCGCCTGCCGGTACACGGCCTCCGCACCCGCGGCGAGGAGCAGGCGCCACTCGGCGCTCTCCACCGTTGCGGCAGCGACGAGTGCATCCACGCGGGTACCCGTGCGCGCATCCCCGTCGGCGCCCCGGCCGGTGCCCAGCAGCGCCAGCTCGACGAGCCCCTTCATCGCTCCGTCCCCCACAGCACCTCGTAGCGTCCATCGATGACGGCCCCGAGCACGCGCAGCCGCTCGCCGTCCCACTCCCCCGAGACGTCCACGGGCGCCCCGCCGGAGAGGGCGAGCAGCCGCCAGTGCGAGTCGCCCAGGAGAGGCAGCGTCGTGCCCTTGCCGTCCACGACGCACCAACCTTGCGCCTCGTGCCGCACGGTCGCGACGGAGCGGAGGGAGCAGGGCAAGCGCTCGAGCCAGGGCAGGCGCGCGGTGGAGACTGCTACCTCCGCGAGGAAGGCCTCGACGTCGGGCGCTCCGGGCAGCGATCCGCTCCAGCCTTTCGCGTCACTCCTCCGCTCGCGCACCAGCGCACGCAGCGGGAGGGCGCCAGGGTAGAAGGCGAGCTCGGCCTCGAAGTGCGTGCCTGGAACGAAGGCTTCCGGGAAGGGCGTGCCCGCGGCGGAGAACTGGAGGAGCAACGCACTCCGGCCCGTGCTCACGCCTCGCAGCCAGCTGCGCTGCACCTGCACCCGCTCCTCGTCGTCCACCCACTGTCCGAGCACGAGCCAGTCGTCCGCAACGCGCTCGCCCTGCGCAGCCACCTCCTCCTGCGGCACGGTGAAGCCGAGCAACTGACGCACGTCCGCGAGGAGCTCAGGTCCCAGCGCATCACCTCGGCGATACGCGTGCACCAGGAGCGCGAGCCGGCCGAGCTCGCCGAGCAGGCGCTGAGGCCAGTCGGAGCGGGAACCGGGCAGCTGCGCGAGTCGCCGCAGCCGCGAGGCGATTCCCGGCGCCTGCGCGTCCACCATCCGCGCTGCTTGTGTCTCGAAAGGCTTCGGTCCCTGCGCTTCGAGGCCCGCGAGCCCGTTGCGCACCAGGTCGCGCAGCCACAGCTCGAGCGCGTCGAGGCCCTCCATCACGCGCTCCAGCCGCTTCTCCGCTCGGCGGGCCTGGGCCGCTGCGTCCACCGGCACCTCCGCGCGCTCGGCCTTCTTCTCGTCCCGCCTGGCCGCAGCCGCGCTGCGCTTCCCCAGCCACTCCTCCACCCACGCGGGAGTGGAGCCCTCGGGCACCGCCGCCGGGTGGCTCGCGCTCAGCAGCAGCAACCCGAGCGCGTGCTTGCAGGGGAACTTGCGGCTCGGACAGCTGCAGCGGGTGGCGAAGTCACTCAGGTCGACCCGCACCTGGTAAGTCGCCCTGCCCTTGCATTCGCCCCACAGCGCGCCCGCGCTGCGTCCCAGCCCGCTCCAGGACGCCGGCGTACCCACCTTCTTCGCCGCCGAGAGCGCACTGGCATCCGGGGCGAGCGCGAGGATCTGGTCGACCGTGAGGGACATGGGGACGGGCGCGCAGCATACCGGAGGCCCGGACATGCCGGTGCGCAACGCGTCAGGAGGCGGTCAGCCTGCTCGCTCGCATCGAACAGGTCCGGCCCGGATCTCCCCTCTCCCCCTGGGAGCGGGACGGGGTAAGGGGGCTGTGCACCCGGGCTCTTCCCTCAAGAGCCACGCACCGCGCGATGAAACGTCTCCGCTCGCGACTCCATCTCCCGCGCCTCGGCCTCGGCGCGCTTCCTCCACGTCCCCTTCGGAGGCGCCTCGCGGCTCGGGCACAGCTCGTTGAGCGGGCACTCCTCGCAGCGCGGTGCGCGCGCGGTGCACACGTGACGCCCATGTAACACCAGGCGGTGTCCGGTGCGAATCCACTCTTCCTGCGGAAAGAGCGCGCACAGCGTCTGCTCAATCTTCTCCGGCTGCTTCTCCTTCGTGAGCCCCAGCCGCTGCGAGACGCGTGCGGCATGGACGTCCACGGGGATGCCAGATGCCACACCGTACGCCGCGCCGAGCACGACGTTCGCCGTCTTGCGCGCCACACCCGGGAGCTCGAGCATCTCCTCCATGGTGCGGGGCACCTGCCCCCCGAATCGCTCCGCAAGGATACGGCTCGTCTCGCGGATGGCCTTCGCCTTGTTGCGGAAGAAGCCGGTGGGGCGCACCACCTCCTCCACCTCCGCCTGCGTCGCCGCACCGAGCGCCGCCGCGGTGGGCCAGCGCTTCAGCAGCTCGGGCATCACCTTGTTCACCATCTTGTCCGTGCTCTGCGCGCTGAGGATGACGGCCACGAGCAGCTGCCACGGGTTGCCGAAGTGCAGCTCCACATGGGGGTCCGGAATCATCGCCGCCATGCGCTCGTGAAGCGCCTCCGCCTTCTCCCGCATGCGCGCCGTGGGCGCCCGTACCCGCTGCTGCTTCCTCGCTGCCATGGTCCCTCCCGAGGGGTGGCACCCTACAACGGCACATGCCGCGTGCACTCCATTGCGTTTCTGGCGAATGATGGATGCGCCCCTCACCTGGACACTCCATGCGCCTGAACCGACTGCTCGTTGCGCTCCTCCTGACCTCCACCTTCGGCTGCGCCACCGCGTCGAAAGAGGCGGCTTCCACCGCCGTCCAGCCTGCCGCGCTCGCGGAGAAGCGCGCATTCCTGTGGGAGGTAACGCGCCCGGAGGCACCGGACCGTCCGCTCTACCTCACGGGCTCGGTGCACGTGGGTCAGCCGGGCCGCTTCGTCTTCCCGCCCTCGCTCGAGGCCGCCTTCGCGCGGGCGAATGCGCTGGTGGTGGAGCTGGACCCGGACGCCGTGGAGCCGCGACAGATGCAGGAGGTGACGCTGCGCCTGGGCCTCATCGCCCCGCCAGACTCGCTGACCGCGCACCTCACCGAGGAGACGCGCAAGCTGCTCCCTGCGGCGCTCCAGAAGGTGGGACTCACTCCTGCTGCCGTGGAGCGGCTTCGCCCCTGGATGCTCTCCGCGACCCTGGCCGTCCTGGAGCTGCAGAAGGCCGGCTTCAGCCAGGAGGCCGGCATCGACCGGCTCCTGCTCGAGCGGGCGCGCGGGAAGAAGGCCATCGTCCCGCTCGAGACGGCCGAGGAGCAGCTGAGCGCCCTGTCCGGCCTCCCCGACGCGGTGCAGGACCTCATGCTGCGCGACCAGCTGCAGCAGAGCGGCATGATGGAGGTCGCGTTCGCGCAGATGGTCACCGCCTGGGAGGGCGGCAACCCGGACGCGCTGGCCGCGGTCGTCTTCCAGAACATGGAGGACCCCACCTTCAAGCCCCTCTACGAGTCGCTCTTCTTCGACCGGAACCGGAAGATGGCCGACAAGCTCGAGGCGCTGCTGGCGAAGCCCGAGACGCACTTCGCGGTGGTGGGCGCAGGGCACCTCGTGGGCGAGCAGGGCATCCCCGCGCTGCTGGAGAAGCGGGGCCTCAAGGTGCGGCAATTGCCGCGCGAGAACTGACCCCGAGGACGGACCCACCCTCCCAGCGAGGGTCGTCCCGGAGCAGCGCCTCCGTGCCCGCCGCGTCGAGCGGCGCGGCGAAGAGGAAGCCCTGCACCGACTCGCAGCCCATCCGCTGCAGCGCACCCAGCTGCGCCGACGACTCCACGCCCTCGGCCACCACGCCCAGGCCCAGCGCGTGCGCCAGTCCGATGATGGTCCGCACCACCTCGCGGCTCTTCTCTCCCTCCGCGAGGCGCCCCACGAACGAGCGGTCCACCTTGAGCTTCTGGAAGGGGAAGCGGTGGAGGAAGCTCAGGGAGGAGTAGCCGGTGCCGAAGTCGTCCATGGACAGCGAGACGCCGAGCGCGCGCAGCTCGCCGAGCACGCGGCCGGTCCGCTCCGCGTCCCCGATGACGACGCTCTCCGTCACCTCGAGCTCCAGCTGCGAGGGGGGAAGGCCTGTCTCCGCGAGGATGCGCGCGAGGGTGTCCGCCAGTCCCTCCTGCGCCAGCTGGCGGGCGGACAGGTTGACGCACAGCTGCAGCGGCGGTGCGCCGGGGCGCAGCGCATGCCATGCGCGCACCTGGTGGCACGCCTCCCTCAGCACCCGCGCGCCGAGGGGGACGATGAGCCCCGTCTCCTCCGCTGCGGGGATGAATGCGGCCGGCATCACCAGGCCCCGCTCCGGGTGGGCCCAGCGCACCAGCGCCTCCAGCCCGACGACGCGCCCCTCGGCGAGCGAGACGATGGGCTGGTAGTGGACGACGAACTCGTCGCGCTCGAGTCCCCTCCGCATGGCGGCGTCCAGCTGCAGCGTCTCCACGGCGCTCGCGTGGAGCGAGGAGGTGAAGAGCTGCACGCACGCGCGCCCGAGCGCCTTGGCGCGGTACATGGCCGCGTCCGCGTCGCGCAGGAGCTCCTCCGGCTGGGTGTACACCGCGGAGCCGAGGACCAGGCCGATGCTCGCGCTGGCGAACACCTCCTGCGTACCGAGCTGGAATGGGGTGCGCAGTGCTCGCTCGAGCCGCTGGGCGGTGGCCATGGCGTCCTGCGGGTGCGGCAGACTCTCCAGGAGGACGGCGAACTCGTCTCCCCCCAGCCGCGCCACGGTGTCCTCCGTGCGCAGGCACTCGCGCAGCACCCGCGCCACCGCGCGCAGGAGCTCATCCCCCACCGGATGGCCGAGGCTGTCGTTGACGAGCTTGAAGCGGTCCAGGTCCAGGAAGAGCACCGCGAAGGGAGCGCCCGTGCGTTGGCCCCGCGCCAGCGCCTGCTGCAGCCTGTCCAGGAAGAGCGCGCGGTTGGGGGAAGGCCCGTGAGCGCGTCGTGCAGCGCCTGGTGGCGGAGCTTCTCCTCCGCGCGCTTCTGCTCGGAGATGTCCGTCAGCGAGCCCGCCATCCGGTAGGGCCGGCCCCCCTCGTTCCGCACCGCGACGCCGCGCGCGAGCACCCACACGTAGCCCCCATCCCGGTGTCGAAGGCGGTACTCGAGCCAGGACTGCGGCATCTCGCCGTCCAGGTGCGCCTGCACCGCCTCGTGCACCCGCTCCGCGTCCTCCGGATGGACTGCGGCGAGCCACTCGGCGGTGCTGTAGACGTGCTCGCCGTCGGGGAGGCCGAGGATGGCCTTGCCGCGGGGCGACAGGTACACCGTGCCGCGGCGCATGTCCCAGTCCCACAGGCCGTCGTTGGCGCCACGCGCAGCGAGCGCATAGCGCTCCTCGCTCTCGCGCAGCCGCGTCTCGGCAGCGTCACGCGCGGCGAGCTCCCGCTCGAAGCGCGCGTGCAGCGCCCGGACTCGTCCCATCCCCACACCGATGAGGACGCGCACCAGTGTCGCCACCGTGCCGCCCTGCTTCAGGATGGCGTCCGGGAGCTCGGGGAGGTGGGCCTCCCGCAGCAGCAGGAGGTGGAACGGGGCCATGAGCAGCCCCGTCACCGCTCCCGCCGTCGAGCCCACGAGCCACCCCACCACCATCACCGGGATCGCCCCCGCGGCAATCAGCCCCGGCCCGACGCGGGGCGCCAGGGTGAGGAAGGCCAGCCCGTACACGAGGAGCACCAGCGCAGCGATTGCCGCGCGATGACCTGTGCCCCGGTCGGACAGGGCCACGACCCGCCACGCCCTTCCCGTCTCGACCGTGGCGTCTGTCCCCTGGGTGCCCACGTGGGCACATCATGGCACGACTGAAGGACCCCGAGGAGTTAAGGTACGCACCCTCACACACTCCCAAGGAGCCGCCTCCATGAAGTCGCTGCTCGCTGCCCTCGTGCTGTTGCCCTCGCTCGCGTTCGCACACGACGAGGAGGATCGATTCTCCAAGGTGCAGGTGAAGGCCATCCCCGTGGCCGGCGCGGTGCACATGCTGGAGGGGGCGGGCGGGAACATCGGGGTGTCGGTGGGCCCGGACGGCCTGCTCATCGTGGATGACCAGTTCGCCCCGCTCGCGCCGAAGATTCGCGCCGCCCTGGCGCAGCTGAAGAAGGGCAAGGTGTCCTTCGTGCTCAACACGCACTGGCACGGGGACCACACCGGCGGGAACGCGGCCTTCGGGAAGGAGGGCCACATCGTCGCGCACACGCACGTGCGCACGCGGATGGCGAAGGGCGCAGTGCTGGGAGGCACCGAGAAGCCACCGGCGCCCGCGGAGGCGCTGCCCGTCATCACCTACGAGCAGGGCCTGAGCCTGCACTTCAACGGGGAGGAGATTCGCGTCACCCACCTGCCCTCGGGGCACACGGATGGGGACAGCATCGTCCACTTCACCGGCTCGAAGGTGCTGCACATGGGGGACCACTTCTTCGTGGACCGCTTCCCCTTCGTGGACCTGGAGAGCGGCGGGGACGTGGAGGGCTACGTGCGCAACGTGGGGCAGGTGCTCGCGACGCTTCCGCCGGACACGCGCATCATCCCGGGACACGGGTCGCTCGCCACGCGCGCGGACCTGGAGCGCTTCCACAACGCACTGTCGGAGACGGTGCGGCTGGTGCGCGAGAAGCGCGCCGCCGGCAAGACGCTCGCGCAGGTGAAGGCCGAGGGACTGCCGGAGAAGTGGAAGAGCTGGGGCGAGGGCTACATCTCCACCGACGCATGGCTGGAGAAGGTCTACACGAGCCTCGAGCGCAAGGTCGGGCCGAAGTCCTGACGAGCTCCTCCGCTCTCCCTTCCTCCCTCCCCTCTCCCTCTGGGAGAGGGACAGGGTGAGGGGAATGCGCCTCACCTCACCTCACCCCGCCGCTTCGCGCAGCTGCTCCCACGCGGCGTTGAGGCGGCGAGTCTCCTCCTGGGCCACCGCCTGAAGCTTGGGGCCCAGCTGCGCCACCTTGTCCGGGTGATACTGCGCGACCAGTCCCAGGTAGGCCCTGCGCACCTCGGGAAGCGGCGTACCGGGCGTCACCCCGAGCACGTCCCAGGGTGAGGGCTCCACTGGCGCGGGTGACGCAGGCGCCTCACGTGCCCCGGGCTCGGGTTCCGCGTCGCGCTCGGGCTCCGACGCGGCCGATTCGGACGGCGCATCCCCTTCATCGTCTTCCGGTGCAGCCGCGTCCGCCGCAGCAGACGCCTCCACCTCCACGCCAGCCTCCGTGCCGCAGAACGCGCAGTGGACCCACGCCGCGTCAACGGGCGCGCCGCACCCCGTGCACTCCGGGTCCCTCCCCTCGCCCGCGAAGTGCCAGGCCTGCACTCCGGCGCACCAGGGGCAGTGCGGCATGAGCCAGGCCACCGGTCCTCCGCAGCCCGCACTGCAGTCGAAGTCCAGCGCGAACCCCTCCGCCGCGGGCAACACGGGGTTGTCCTCCTCGAAGGACTCGCCGCAGGCCCAGCAGGCATTGAAGGACTCGTGGGACGGGGCCCCGCACTCCGCGCACGTGGGGTTACCGTCGGCGGCCTCCCACGGCACCTCCTCGCCGCAGTCGGGGCAGAAGCCCATCCAGCCGCGCACGCGTCCGTGGACGCACGGAGGGCGCGCGGCACGCTCCGCACGGAGCCGTCGGCCTGGAGGCTCGGGGAAGGAGGGGCGGTAGCCGCGTGCGGCCATGATGTCCCACAGACAGGTGCGGCACACCCGCCCCTCGCTCCCGGGACGCGTCCCCGCGCCCAGGCAGCGCGCGCACACGGCCTCGCCGCACACGTCGCACGTCCCGCCCAGCTGCCGGCCACCCGGCGCGCCGGGCGTCGGTGCCTCCAGGCAGCACGGGCACACCCTCATCCAGCTCGACCTCTCCGTTCCGCTGGAGCGTACTGCACCCCCGCGAGCCCGTCCGCTTTCCGGTCGTCCTGCCCCCCTCGTCTCCCTCGCCCCAGTCCAGCTAATCTCTGGCCCATGCGCCCCCTCCTCGTCCCGCTCTGCCTCGCGCTCCTGGCCGCTCCGGCCTGCACCCACACCCCGGCACGGCCCGACGCCACGGCCTCCGCGGACCTCACCGAGCGCAGCCGCGCCCTCGCGCGCCGCGTGCTCATCGCGGACGGCCACATCGACGTGCCCTACCGCCTCTGGGAGTCGAAGGGGCCCGACGGCGCCCTGACCGAGGACGTGTCCCAGCGCACCGCCACCGGTGACTTCGACCACCCGCGCGCGCTGGAGGGCGGGCTCGACGTCGCCTTCATGTCCATCTACGTCCCCGCCGAGTTCCAGGAGAAGGGCGGCGCGAAGGCACACGCGGACGCACTCATCGACCTGGTGGAGCGCATCGCGCACCAGGCGCCGGAGAAGTTCGCGCTGGCCCGCTCGGTGGCGGAGGTCCGCCGCAACTGGAGCGAGGGCAAGGTCTCCTTCGCCATGGGCATGGAGAACGGCGCGGCCATCGAGGACAAGCTCGAGAACGTCGCGCACTTCGCGAGCCGTGGCGTGCGCTACATCACCCTCACCCACTCGCGTGACAACCAGCTGAGCGACTCCTCCTACAACGCGGAGAAGCGCACCTGGAACGGGCTGAGCCCCTTCGGTCGGCAGGTGGTGCAGGAGATGAACCGCGTGGGCATCATGGTGGACGTCTCCCACCTGTCGGACGACGCCATCCGCCAGGCCGTGGAGGTGAGCCGCGCCCCCGTCATCGCGTCCCACTCCTCCGCGCGCCACTTCACCCCCGGCTGGGAGCGCAACATCAGCGACGAGCTCATCCGCGCCGTGGCCGCCAAGGGCGGCGTGGTGATGGTCAACTTCGGCTCGGACTTCCTCTCGAAGGCGGCGCTCGAGCACGGGGAGTCGCGGCGCAAGGCCGTGAAGGCGTTCCGCGAGCAGCGCGGCCTGCCCGCGGAGCACGCGGACGTGAAGGCCTTCGCGGAGGCGTACCGGCAGGAGCACCCCTACCCCTACGCGCGCGTGGAGGACGTGGCGGACCACATCGACCACGTGGTGAAGCTGGTGGGCGTGGACCACGTGGGCCTGGGGAGCGACTTCGACGGCGTGGGGGACAGCCTGCCCGTGGGCCTCAAGGACGTCTCTCAATACCCCGGGCTCTTCCAGGTGCTCCTGGCGCGCGGCTACAGCGAGGCGGACATCGAGAAGATTGCAGGCGGGAACGTGCTGCGCGTGTGGGAGCAGGTGGAGCACATCGCCGCACGCTAGGGTGGGACATCCGGGGGGCTGCTTCCGCTCCCTGGATGGACGGGTCCGCCTCCCCTCCCCCGTCCCGGGGTCGCCGCGGTCTGCTCACAGGCGCGCGGCGCCACGCGCGGGTGTTCAACATCGAGGAGCGGTCATGGACGCCGGGCAGGCCTGCGGCGTCCTCTCCTTCGCCCCACCATGCGGAGCGCGAGACGGTGCATTGTCGCCGCCGCGTCGCGCGGGGAGTCGGAGCAGGCCATGGAGCCCCCTCATCGCCAGCACTGCGCCGCCGCGCTCACGCTGCTCCTGACACTCGGCTCGGCGGCGACGTCCCACGCCGAGGACGCGTCCGCGATGGAGGGCGTGCGCACCCTTCGCGGCCACACGTTCCTCTTCCCGACGCTGCAGGACACGGCCTTCGTCACCACCACGTTCGGTGTGCGTACGGGCGTCAGCCAGGAGCAAACGGACCACGTCCCGCTCGGCTCCGTGGGCCGCGTCGACGTGAGGCTGCTCGGCTACGAGCAGGCCTTCGACTTCGGACTGGCCTTCACCCGGTGGCTGGGGCTGGACATCACGGCGAGCGGCGGTGCGCTGCTGGGTGGGAACGCGGGGACGCTGGCGGTGGAGGGCGGAACGCTCGCCGGAAGACTGCGGGTGGGCCCGCGGGTGCGCCTGTGGCGCGACGAGCAGCTCGGCACGCAGGTGACCGTCGCCGTGAACGGAGGCATCGGCAGTGTGCCCACGGTCAGCCTCCTTCCCCTCCTCACCAGCTTCACCGCCTCGCCGGCCCGGACGATCGCCAGCATCCTGCGCGGAAACCTGAAGGAGCTCCTGCTCGTCCCCGGCACCGAGCGGCGCCTGGACGCGGCGCTCCTGCTCGCCCAGGCGTTCGGGCCCGTCGCCTCGCTGCAGGGCTCCGTGGGCGTGCGCGGCGTGTACCTCACCGAGTCTCCGTTCAACGTGGAGACGAGACGCAGAGAGGACCATTTCTCACGCACGCGCGAGCTCGTCGCGGCCCTCGCGCTCGGCCTGGACGCTGAATCCGAGGGCCTCCCGCTCGGCGCCCTCGTGGAGTACGCCTTCTCCGCGGGCGTGGCGGAGGACCCGCCGCTGCCGGACATGGCGCTGCTCGGCCACACCGTCTCCGCGGGGCTCTTCTACACCGGCCGGCGGGACCTGCAGTGGGGCGTGGTGGGCATCTTCCTGCTGCGCGGGCGGCCGCTGACGGGAGTGGATGCGGACGGCCTGCCCGCAGAGTCCGAGCGCCCCTCTTTCTCTTCCGCGCAGGCAGTCCTGCGCTACGTGTGGTGACCGCGTGCGCCGCACCCCGTCCGCATCGCCGCTTCACGTTCCGCTCGCACGCGCTCTCGTGCTCGCAGGCGCGCTGCTCGTGTCGCTCCCCACTCGCGCAGGCGAGGAGGAGCCACCGCAGACCCCGGAGGTCGCGGGCCGCACCCTCGGCGGCCACGTCTTCCTCTTTCCTCTCCTCCAGGACACGGCGCTCGTCGTCACCTACGTCGGCATCCGTCTGGGCGCCGGCATGTTCGCGGCGGACGCCGTGCCACTCGGCAACCTGGGACGCTTCGACTTCCGACTGGCCGGCCTGGAGCAGCGCTTCGACGCGGGGCTCGCGCTCACGCCATGGCTCGCCCTGTCCGTCACCGGCTCGGGCAATCTCATCCTCGGCACCAACCTGGACACGCTGGTGGCACGCACCGGTGCGGCCGAGGGCCGCGTGCGGGGTGGCCTGCTGGTGCGCCTGTGGCGGAGCGACGTGCAGGGCACCCAGGTGTCGCTGCGCGTGGAGGGCGGCGTGGGTGCCTCCCAGCGCCTCACCCTCTTCCGCCTGCTCGACGCACTCGAGGAGGCGCCCGCGGCCACCGTGGGCAGCATCTTCCGGGGCAACCTGAGCAGGCTCCTGATCGTGCCGGCGAGCGAGCAGCAGGTGGGCGGCCGCGTGTACCTCGTGCACGCCTACTCGCGCGGGGTGGGACTCCAGGCCTCTCTCGGAGCGGACAGGGTGTGGAGCACCGAGCGCGAGTTCGACCCGGCACAGAACAGGGAGGTGAGGGTGCCCGCCCACTCCGTGCGTGCGGACGGTGCGCTCGCGCTCGGGCTGGACGCGGCCCCGCTGAAGGTGCCCGTGGCGCTCCAGCTGGAGTACCTGGCCTCGTGGCGCGCCTCGGAGGACGCGCGCCTGCACGTGCGGGCGGGCCTGTCACATGCCGTGGGCGCGGGCGTGTACTACTCGGGACGCGCGCGCCTGCAGCTGGGCGTCGGAGCGGCGTGGGACCTGCGGGGACAGCCCCTGGAGGGCACCGACGAGGAGGGGCAGCCCGCGGACTCCGAGCGCCCCTCCTTCGCCTTCGGGGAGTTCATCCTCCGCTACGTGTGGTGACGCCGTCAGAAGGTGCCGCCGATGGACGCCTGCCCGCCGTAGCGATTGCTGTTCCCCGTGTCCGTGGCGAACCCCTCGTCGAAGAGGAAGTTGTAGTTGCCGCGCGCGTCGAGCGTGAGGAAGCGCGTGAGGTTCCAGCGGGCACCCACGCCCACCGGGGCGAAGAAGTTCTGGCTGTTCTGGAAGCCCAGGTCCTGGCCGTTGCGGGCACGGTAGTCATCCAGGCCGACGCCACCCATCAAGAAGGGCTGGAACGGTGTGTCGCTGAGTCCGATCGTCAGCGCGGCCTGCCCGCTGTTGCGCACGAGGTCCGGTCCCGAGCCAGCGCCGCCACTGGTGCCGGTGGCCACGTCCAGTCCGGACGTTGTGTAGCCCACCTCCAGGCCGAGGTGGGTGTCCTTCACACCGACGAAGACGCCTCCGAGCGGGCCGACGTTCATGCGCGGTGCCAGCGCGCCGGTGTAGCCCTCCGCGCCACCGCCGATCAGCGCGTAGAGGCCCGTGTCGGACCCGCGCCTCTCCTTCGGCTCCACCACCGCAACGCGCGTGGGCTCCTCGTCAATGATGACGGCGCCTTCCTGGTCCTGGGTCCGTTGCGCGTAGGG
>JAKEEX010000123.1 GCA_022616315.1 Myxococcaceae bacterium | reverse complement strand
GTTCCCCTCCTCGTCCCGCCCCTCGTCCTCGATGACGGCCACGTCCATCCGGGCACCCGTGGGGCTCGGCCGATCGAAGACGTTCGACACGCGCGTGGCCACGAAGATGCGGTCCCCCGCGAAGATAGGGCGCTCGTACTCGAAGGCCTGCTCGGCGTGGAGCAGGGACTTGATGGTGACGCCCAGGAGCTCGCGCAGGTCCGCCGCCGAGTGGAACGACGCGGGGAAGGTGGGCGGCGCCACGATGGTGGGGTAGCCCGAGGCCCGCGCGTATTCCTCGTCGTAGTAGATGGGGTTGAAGTCCCCGATGGCCTCCGCGAAGCGCCGGATGGCGCCCTTCTCCACCTCGTTCAGCGTGGGCGGTGAGGCCCTGCCAATCGCGTTCTTGTCCAGCATCCGCTTCGCACTCCCCTCTTAAAGTCGTCCGCTCCTGAAGGACGTCTCTAGCGTCCCGCGGGCAGCTCGAGCACGGTCAAGAGCCCCGGCTCGGCCGCGGCCACCCGCGGCGCCGCGTTCACCACCGCGTGGGCGGTGGCGGCGTCTCCCGCCACGCCTCCACGAATCTCCAGCTCGAGCCTCGGCTCGGCATCCAGGACGATGCGGTCCGAAGGCTCCTCCGCACCCACCGCGATGGTGAGCTCGAGCCGGACGCGCTCCACGCCCTCCTCCGTCCCCACCACCGTCTGGGCCACGCCCGCGACCTGCCCCTTCCGGACGAGGTAGGCCCCACCCGGGATGTCCTCCTCGGCGAAGACGGGCGCCACCTCTTCCTCGAAGTCGTCACAGTCCAGGCCCAGGCCCAGCGCGCACAGCGCCGCGGACTCCACGAGGCCCACGTGTCCGAGGGCCTCCTCCTCGAGCCGGGCGAAGAACTCCTCCTCGCTCATCCCCGCGCCCACCTTGCGCTGCAGCGCCTCGCGCCGCGTCCGCGCATCCACCCGCCGCACCACCTGCGCGTGTCGCACCGGCCCGCACACCTGGCCCAGCGTGGCCACCAGCCGGTCCATGACGAAGCCGGGGTTGACGCCCGTTCCGAGCACCGCCACGCGGGCCTTCTGCGCGGCCCTGTCCAGCCGCTCCGCGAGCTCCGGGTGGCGCAGGTAGGGGAAGGCCAGCTCCTCGCAGGTGGACACGACGTGGCAGCCCGCCTTCACGGCGGCCAGCACCTGCTCCGCCACCTGGGGGAGACGCGAGCCCGTCGCGTGGAGCACCACCGCGCCCTCGGTCTTGCCCAGGGCCTCCTCGAGCCGCCCTCGCACCTTCAGCTTGATGCCCTCGCGCCCCACCAGCTCTCCGAGGCTCGCGCCGAGGAGCCGCGGCGCCGGGTCCACGGCGGCCACGAGCTTCAGCTCGGGCGACGCAAGCACCGCGCGGACGATGTTCTGTCCGATGAAGCCCAGCCCCATGACCACCACCGGGACCGGGCCTTCCGAGGCCTGAGGCATGGATGCGTCTCCGCAGCGTTCGACGGGTGAGCGCGGGCGTCTGCGCGACCGCCGACGTTAGACCACGCCCCCTGGGCAGGCAAGGCAAAGGCGCGACAGTTCATGCGTTAACACCTTGATTTGGCTGGTGTTTCCGCTCGTCAACGCGGGAGGGGGACGCAATGGGGTGTCTCCCTGTGGTAAGCCGCGCGCGTCGGGCGCTCGCGGGGAACCCTCTGCTCCGCGGGCGCCGGCCGCTGAATCCCCTATGGACCGGATCCTCGTGGTGGACGATGACGTCCTCATTCTCCAGGCGCTCACGCGCATCCTGGAGAACGAGGGCTACGACGTGGTGAGCCACTCGGAGCCGGAGCTCGCGGCGCGGGAGGAGGGACTCTCGGTCATCCTCACGGACTACATGATGCCGGGGATGAACGGCGTGGAGCTGCTCGGGGCGCTCGCAGCGCGCAACCCGAAGGCGGTGCGCATGCTCCTCACCGCCGCCGCGGACTTCAAGGTGGCGAGCAAGGCCGTCAACGACGCCCAGGTGTACCGGCTGCTCGGCAAGCCGTGGAGCCTCGGCGAGCTGACGCAGAGCGTGCGCCAGGCCGTGGAGCACTTCCACCTCGTGGAGGCCAACGAGAGGCTGACGTTCGAGGTGGCCGCGAAGAACGCCGAGCTCACGGCGATGAACATGCACCTCGAGCACCTGGTGGTGGAGCGGACCACGGGGCTCCTGGACGGCCTCATCTCCGCGCTCGACTCCCGCGACGCGGAGACGCAGTGGCACAGCCGCCGCGTCTCGCTCTACACGCGCCGGCTGGCCGAGGAGCTGGGTGTGCGCGGGCGGGAGCTGGACGTCATCGAGCAGGGCGCGCTCCTCCACGACATCGGCAAGATTGGCGTACGCGACTCCGTCCTCCTCAAGCCGGGCCCCCTCTCCCCGGAGGAGTGGGCCGAGATGCGGATGCACCCCGAGTACGGCTACCGCCTGCTGGCGCGGATGCCCTATCTCCACGAGGCCTCGCTCATCGTGCTGCAGCACCAGGAGCGGTGGGACGGCAAGGGGTACCCCGACGGACTGCGCGGGGAGTCCATCGTGCTCGGCGCACGTGCGTTCGCCGTGGCGGACACGTTCGACGCCATCACCTCGGACCGCCCCTACCGGAAGGGCCGGCCGCTGAAGGTGGCGCGAGAGGAGATTGCCCGGTGCGCGGGGACGCAGCTCGACCCGAAGGCGTGCGCGGCGTTCGCGCGCATCCCGGAGGCGGACTGGGAGCGCATCCGCGCACGCGTGGAGGCCATGGAGCTCGAGGAGGCGGGTCGCAGCGGCCTCCTGCGCAGCGCGGCCCAGGGCGGGTCCTGAGCCTCCCGCCTCACTCCTGCACGCGCACCTCGAGGATGCGGTCGCCCTCGAGCAGGCGGCGAACCACGTCCTGTCCCTGCACCACCTCGCCGAAGGCGGTGTAGCGGCCGTCGAGGTGCGGCTGCGGCGAGTGGGTGATGAAGAACTGGCTTCCGCCCGTGTCCTTGCCCGAGAGGGCCATCCCGAGCGTGTCCGCGCGGTAGGGCCGGCGCGTCATCTCGCACGGGAGCGTGTAGCCCGGGCCCCCTTCCCCGGTCCCGCGCGGGTCCCCGCCCTGGACCACGAAGTCCGGCACCACGCGGTGGAAGGTGAGCCCGTCGAAATAGCCCCGGCGTGCGAGCGCCGCGAGGTTGCCCGCAGTCAGGGGCGCGTCGTCCACGTCCAGCGCGAGCACGACGTCGCCGTGGACGGTGCGCAGCGTGAGGCTGCGGGCGCGCTCCCCGGGGACCTTTGCGCCGGGGCGCGTGCGGAATGGGGGCAATACGCGCTCGCCCGTGAGGGCCGTGAGGGCGCTGGCCGCCGCCGTGCGCACTGCGGCCTGCGGGTCATCGAGCAGCGCGCGCAGACCCGGCACCGCCTCCTTCACGTCGAGCGTCGCCAGGGCCTCTGCCACCGCCTGCGCCACGTCCGGCGTGTCGTGTGCGCGGGACAGGAGGGCCAGCACCGCGGGCGAGGAGGCGGTGTCGTGCATCTTCGCCACCACGCCGGCCGCACCGGACGCCAGCAGCACGTCGTCCGATGCGAGGAGCGGACGCACCTGGCCGGCGAGCGCGGGAACCGGATGCGCCGCCAGCACCTCGAGCGCCGCGGTGCGCACGCGCACGTCCGGGTGCCCGAGGTACGACGCAGCCAGCTCCGCGCGCCGTGCGTCGGGGGCATCACCACCGGCTCCGAGCTCGCGGAGCCCGAGCGCAAGCCGCTCCGGCTCGGGCATGCGCCCTCCTCCACACGTCCGCACCTCCGTCAACGCACCCGTGCTCCGGTCCTGCGCCGCTGCGAGCCGGCAGTCGATGCGCGCCAGTGCGTCCGCGTCCCGCGCTTCCGGATTCCGGAGGCCTTGCGCCAGCGGACCCCGGAGCCGCGCGAGGAGGGCACGACCCGGGGGCGGCACGGGCGCTTGTGCCAGCGCGAGAAGGGGCTGGGCTCCCGAGGCGACGTCGCCGCGCGCGAGGGCCTCCGACTGCGCCGTCAGTCCTCCGAGCGCCTCGAGCGCGGGGCAGGCCTCCTTCGGTCCGCAGGCGGCGGCACGCCGGAGCAGCGCGCGCACGGCCTCCACCGCAACGCGCTCGTCCGCGTCCGCGAGGAGCCTGGAGAGATGGGGCACCTCCTCCGCGGTGCCCACCTCCGCCAGCCCCTTCACGCACATCGAGCGCACCTCGGCGGAGGCGTCCTTCGTGCACCCGAGGAGGAACGGGCGCGCTTCCTTCGCCTTGCTCTGGGCGAGCGCATACGCCACGGCATAGCGCTCCTCGTCACTCTTTCCCTTCGTCTCCATCCGGCCGAGCACCGCGACGACGCCAGCAGGGAGCGGTGTCCCACGCCTCGCCACGACGCCGAGGGACAGCGCGGCCCGCGTCCGCAGCGCGGGTGCATCCACACCGAGTCGCTCCGCCAGGCGCTCCGCCGCCGCCGGCGTGGCCAGCTTCCCGAGCGACTCCAGCTGCACAAGGCGCACCTCCCCATCCACCTCGGCGGTCTCTGCGTCCAGCAGGGCCACGGTGAGGCGCGCACGTTCCAGCTCGCTCGGCGCATCCCACGCGAGGCCTCGCTGGCCCACCGCGAACGCAGCCTCGGCGCGTACCTCCGGCACCGCGTCGCGCAGGCCCTCCAGGAGTGACGCGTCGACGCCCGGCGGCTGCATGCGTGCCAGAGCCCGGAAGGCGCGCGCACGCACTTTCGGTGAGGGACTCTTCGTCGCCAGTGACTCCACGCGCCCTTCCGCGAGTGAGCGCTCTGCCTCGAGCTCCGCGACCTCGGCGAGGGTCTGCTCCTCCTGGGCCGGAGGCAGCTGCGTGGACGGTGTGGAGAGGGTGGCACAGCCCGCGAACCACAGCCCTGCGACCACGACGACGAGAGAGAGGCGCATGAGCCGAAGCGTCTAGGGCAGGTGTGGCGCCGAGATCCAGCGC
>JAKEEX010000795.1 GCA_022616315.1 Myxococcaceae bacterium | reverse complement strand
GTGGAGTTGCGCGGGATGGAGACGACGCGCTGGCGGTGGTCGCACGGCCGGGGCGGCGCTGCTTGGTTTGAGCAGGTGGACTGAGGAGGCATGACGTGGAGAGACGGGACTTCGCACGCCCCAATGTGAGCGTTGTTCACATACAGCGGAATTGCACCCACCCGGGCGGCTGCTCCGCGCCCGCATCGCCGCGCTCGGCCCTAGGGCGCTGCGAGGGCCACCGCTGGACGCTGCTGCTCGAGGGCCGGCGGCTCGGCTTCCACCTGCTGGCCGAGGCTGAAGCACGAGAGGAGCACTGACATGCGCTTCCCATGGCTGCAGTTGGAGTCGGACTTCCTCGAGGCGAAGGCCGGAGACTTGGCCGCCCTTCTCGGCGTCAGCCGCTACGAGGCCATCGGCCGCATGGCGGATGTGTGGGCATGGGCCCTCAACCGCGCCCCCAAGGAGGCGCCCCCGGACGGACGGGTGGAGGGCGAGTCCGCAGAGCGCCTGGTGGAGTCTGCCGCCGGCTGGACGTCCCGCACCCGGCGCGGCGCCTTCGTGGCCGCCCTCCTCGAGGTGGGCCTCCTCGAGCGCACCGCCACGGGCCTGCGGGTGCGCGGCATGTCCCGCTACGCCGCAGCGCACGAGAATGCCCTGGCGCGCAGCGAGAAGGCGCGCCAGGCAGCCGAGGCCAGGTGGGCTGCGGCACGCTTGGCGGAGGCATCCTCCGGGCAAGCCCACGGAATTCCACAGGCAGCAACTGAGGAATGCTCGCCGGATGCTCCGAGCAATGCGCCTGCAATGCCCGGCAATGCCAAGACGCAGACGCAGAGTTTTCCTCCTTCGGAGGGGCCGGTGGCTGACGCCCCGCCCCCGGCCGAGGAGCGGAAAGCGTCCGTCCACGCCCTGAAGCCGAAGAAGCCGCAGAAGGAGCCGGACCCAAGACACACCCCCCTGCGCCAGTCCCTCGAGGCGACGTACCTCGAGGCCACCGGCCAGCGGTACGCCTACGGTGGCGCCGACGCCAAGGGCATCACCGACTTGCTGGCGAAGTCCGACGGGGACGCCGCAGAGGTGCTGCGCCGCTGGCGCCTCGCCCTGACGCTGGGCGCCCGGTGGCCGGGGACGTCCTCCATCGCCGCACTGCCCGCGCGCTGGAATGACTTGGGCAACGCCCAGGCCCCGCCCGGACGCAGCGGCCCCTCCGTCCCCTTCCAGCGAAACCTCTCTGCCGGCGGCGACGTGCCGCGCTTCTGAGGCCTCCCATGCCCGCCCCACTGCACAACCACGACGCGGAGCGCATGCTGCTGTCGCTGCTGTCCGCCGTCTCCCTCACCTCGGTGTCCGAGGCCCGCGCCATGCTGGACGCGGCGCCCGTCAGCCCCACGGACTTCCACCGCCCGCAGCATGCGGCGTACCTCGAGGTGGCCCTGGGG
Source organism: Myxococcaceae bacterium (assembly GCA_022616315.1). Lineage (GTDB taxonomy): Bacteria > Myxococcota > Myxococcia > Myxococcales > Myxococcaceae > JAKEEX01. The sequence continues at coordinate 276 of JAKEEX010000795.1, read as the reverse complement.
CTGCTTCGGCGCGGAGAGCCCGTCACCCCGCTGGCGGTGGCCGAGGCGCTGAAGGGCAGGCCCGGGGGCGCCCCGGCGGAGGTGCTGGAGTCCCTCTCCGAGGCCGCCGCCCTCACCCCCGGCCAGTGGGCCACCCACGCCCGCGAGGTGCGGCAGCTGTCGCTGCGCCGCGCCCTGCTGCGTCAGGCCCAGGAGGCGGCCCACGCCGCACAGGACTTCGGCAAGGCGCCCGAGGAAGCCGCCCTCGCTGCCTCCGGTGCGCTGGCCGCCCTGGCC
>JAKEEX010000794.1 GCA_022616315.1 Myxococcaceae bacterium | reverse complement strand
GCACCGAGCACAGGTAGCGTCCCTCGTCGAGGAGCGCCGCGTATACCTCGGCAGGGGCCAGGTCCGCGAAACGCTGCTCGTGCAGGACGGCGAGTACCTGGTATCCGCTGCATGGACCGCGTCTTCGTTCATGAGCGCGGCCCTGGCACATGCGGGCCATGGCAGACGCGAGGACATGGGAGGAGCGGGTGGCGGACTGGCGCGCGAGCGGCCAGGCCGCCGAGGAGTACTGCGAGGGCAAGGGGTTCAGCCCGGGCACGCTGTACCGGTGGAGCAGCCGGGTGAGGCCACCGCCGGGCGGAGCGGCGGAGCGCCCGGCCGCACCGCCGCGTGAGTGCGTGGACCTGGTGCGGGTGGTGCGCGCACCGGTGCGCGCGGCGGCGGCCCCGGTCCCCGCCGCGGTCGCCGGGGCTGTGCTGGTGGAGGTGGAGGGCGTGCGCGTGGTGGTGCCCCCTGGGGCGGACGCGGGCACGGTGCGCGTGGTGCTCGAGGCGCTGCGCGGCACCGTGAGGGCCGGCCGATGATTCCCTCCGGCGTGGACGTCTTCCTCGCCGTGGAGCCCATCGACTTGCGGTGGGGCTTCGACCGGCTCGCCGGCCTCGTCCAAGGCCACCTGGAGCGAGATGCGAGGAGCGGCGCCCTCTACGTCTTCTTCGGCAAGCGGCGCGAGGCGGTGAAGGTGCTCTTCTTCGACGGCAGCGGCCTGTGCCTCTTCTACAAGCGGCTGGACAGGGGCGTGTTCCGGCTGCCGGAGGCCATGGGCGGGGGCACTTGCGTCCAGCTGGAGGAGCGGGCACTGGACGCGCTGCTGGACGGCATCGACGTGGAGGCACCGGTGCGCCGTGCACGCAAGACGCCGACGCACTGAAGCGGTGCGCGTGCACACGAAGGGCTCGACAAGCACGCGTCCGCTCCGCTACTGGTGCGCGCGCCATCGTCATGTCCCTCTCGCCCGCGCCACAGCCCGACGTCGCCGCGCTCGCCGCACGCGTGGCCCAGCTGGAGGCCCAGCTGTCCGAGGAGCGGGAGCGCGCAGCGCAGCTGGTACGCGAGCGCGACTCCTTGCGCGCCTCCTTCGAGCGACTACGCCTGGAGCTGGAGCTCCTCAAGCGCCGCATCTACGTGGCCAAGGCCGAGCGCGTGGACACGCACCAGCTGGAGATGGAGTTTGCCCAGAAGCTGGCGGCCCTCACCCAGCTGGACGCGCAGCTGTCCGCGCAGCTCTCGCAGCAGCAGGCCCCCGCCGGGGGCGAGGCCGCGTCCGACGGCGCCTCACCCCTGGGCCCCGGCCCCAAGAAGCGCCCCGCGCCCAAGGGCCGGCGCGACTTGCGCGAGCTGAAGCTGCCTCAGCAGCGTCTGGAGCTGACGGACCCGGTGATGGAGTCCCTCGTCGCGCAGGGCGAGGCCCAGCGCATGGGCTACGAGGAGAGCGCCAAGCTGGCCTGGCAGAGAGGCGGCCACGTGTGCCTGGTGGTGGCGCG
>JAKEEX010000122.1 GCA_022616315.1 Myxococcaceae bacterium | reverse complement strand
GCCCCAGAAGGCGAACGCCGAGGGGCCACACCGCGCGGGCAGGCCGCTGCTGAAGGTGGCCTCCGTGACGAGGTCCATGTCCTTGGCGAGCGGCCAGTTGACGCCCACCGGGAGCAGGACGCCGCGCTCGTCCAGGCCCACGGAGTAGAAGGCCGCGGGGAGCGGCTGGAGCCACACGGCGCGCGTGCGCTTCGGCTCCTCGCCGCGGGCGGCCATGGCGGAGAGCAACAGGAGGACGGCAACTGCGCCAGGGCGTCGCATGGCACCTCCAGGAGCGGCGGGCACCATAGCGGCCTGCCCGGCTGCCCTCCTTTGCCGGCGTTGTCAGAGTGTCAGGAGGCCCCACCCGGGAGCGTCGGCGTGTCGTCTGGTCCACGGCGCTGCGACACCCTTGGACCCGGGCCCGGGCTCCGCGAGAGCGGCTGCACGGACGGGATGCGGCGAGGAGCGCTCACGTGTAGACACTGCGTGTGGCACCCGGGCCGGAGGGCCCGTGTTGCCCCTGTCGCATCGGCAGGGATGGCCACATCGGAGGACGTTCCCGACTTGAGAGAGATCGACGGCTACACCCTGGGCCTGAAGCCGAGCGAGCTGCGCCTCTTGCGCAACACGTTCCGCCGGCGCGTCTCGCCGAGCGAGATCGTCAGCCCCGAGCTCGCCCGCCACCTCACCGAGCTGTCCCACGGCCTCCACCGCCAGGTGGGCGTGCTGCTCAACCGGAAGGGCGAGGTGGAGAACGTCATCGTCGGCAACGCACACAAGCTGGAGCTGCCGGACATCGGGCGCGCACGCGCCGGGCAGGTGCGTCTGAGGGGCCTGCGCCTGGTGCACACGCACCTCAAGTCCGAGCCGCTGACGAAGGACGACCTGACGGACCTCGCGCTCCTGCGCCTGGACATGGTGGCGGCCATCGGGGTGGGCCACGCCGGGCTGCCGGGGGTGCTCCACTACGCGCACCTCGTGCCGGAGAACCGGGACGGCAGCTTCTGGCAGGTGGCGACGCTGCCCAGCGTGTACCAGGACCAGCCGGACCTCCTGGACACGCTCGTCGCGCTGGAGGAGGAGCTCGCGCGCACGGCGGCGGCGCGCCAGACGGAAGGTCGGGACAAGGCCATCCTGGTGGCGGTGTGCCTGGATGGGGACCGCGCACGCGCGGAGAGCAGCCTGCACGAGCTGTCTGAGCTGGCGCGCACGGCGGGCGTGGAGGTGCTGGACCGGGTGCTGCAGGTGCGCCGCGACGCGGATCCGCGCTACCTCATCGGCCGCGGCAAGCTGGAGGAGCTCAACCTGCGCTCCATGCAGCTGATGGCGGACCTCCTCATCTTCGACAAGGACCTCTCCCCGAGCCAGGGACGGGGCATCGCCGAGGCGACGAGCCTCAAGGTGCTGGACCGCACGCAGCTCATCCTGGACATCTTCGCGCAGCGGGCCCAGAGCGCGGACGGCAAGCTGCAGGTGGAGCTGGCCCAGCTCAAGTACCGGCTGCCGCGCCTCACCCAGTCCGACGAGGGCCTGTCGCGGCTGATGGGCGGGATCGGCGGGCGTGGCCCCGGTGAGACGAAGCTGGAGATCGACCGCCGCCGCGTGCGCGAGCGCATCACGCACCTGGAGCGCAAGATCGACGCGCTCAGCCGCGACCGCGCGGTGCGCCGCGCCCAGCGCAACCGCCGGGACGTGCCGGTGGTGTCCATCGTGGGCTACACCAACGCGGGCAAGTCCACGCTGCTCAACGCCATCACGCGCTCGGAGGTGCTCGCGGAGAACAAGCTCTTCGCGACGCTGGACCCCACGAGCCGCCGGCTGCGCTTCCCCCGCGAGCGCGAGGTCATCATCACCGACACGGTGGGCTTCATCCGCGACCTGCCCAAGGACCTCGTCGCGGCCTTCCGCGCCACGCTCGAGGAGCTGGACGACGCGTCCCTCCTGCTCCACGTGGTGGACGCGGCGGACCCCGCGCGCGACGAGCAGGTGGAGGCGGTGGAGCGCATCCTCGACGACCTGGACCTGCTCGGGAAGCCGCGGCTCCTCGTGTGGAACAAGGCGGACCTCCTGCCTCCGGAGGAGGTGGAGGAGCTCCTGCGCGAGCGGGGCGGCGTGGCCATCAGCGCACAGACGCGCCGGGGACTGGACGCGCTGCTCGAGAAGGCGGACGTCACGCTCTTCGCGGAGGGTGCGTCCGAGGCCCTCGGGGCGCTGTGACACATCTCCCCTCTCCTCGGGGAGAGGGAACGGGTGAGGGGCCGTGCCCGTGTGCCCGCGCGCCCTCGCGCCTCAGAGGTTCTCGGGCTTCGGCGTGCGGCGCATGAGCTCCACCACCGCGGCCTTCGGGCTCCGCCCCTCGTAGGCAATGCAGTACACCTGGTGGCAGATGGGCATCTCCACGCCCGTCTTCCGCGAGAGGTCCTGCACGCTCCTGGCCGTCTTCACGCCCTCGGCCACCTGCTTCATCTCCGCGAGGATGTCCGGGAGCGGCCTGCCCCGCCCGAGCTCGAAGCCCACGCGGCGGTTGCGGCTCAGCTCGCCGGTGCAGGTGAGCACCAGGTCCCCCAGGCCCGAGAGGCCGGAGAGGGTGAGGGGGTTGGCGCCCATGCGCATCGCCATGCGGGTCATCTCCGCGAGGCCCCGCGTGATGATGGCCGCGCGCGCGTTGTGGCCGAAGCCGAGCCCGTCGCTCATGCCCGCGGCGATGGCGATGACGTTCTTCAGCGCGCCCCCCAGCTGCACGCCCACCACGTCCGGTGAGGTGTAGGGGCGGAAGGTGTCCGTCTGCAGCATCTGCTGGCAGAGGAGGGCCACCTGGTCCCAGTGCGAGGCCACGGTGACGACGGTGGGCATCCGCTGCGCGAGCTCGCGCGCGAACGAGGGCCCGGACAGGATGGCCACCCACGGACGGAAGGCCTCGGGGAGCGCGCTCTCGAGCACCTCCGTCATGGTGAGCAGCGTGTCGTTCTCGATACCCTTGGCCACGGTGAGCAACGGCACGTGGTGCGGCAGGTGGGGCGCGGCCCGGCCCATCACCTCGCGCGTGGCGTGGCTCGGCGTGGCCACCACCACGAGCTCCGCACCCGACAGCGCCTCCTCGAGGGACAGCGTGGCGCGGATACGCTCGGACAGCGGGACGCCGGGCAGGTAGTTGGAGTTCTCGTGGCGGGTGTTGAGCGCCTCGGCGAGGGCCGCGTCCCGCCCCCACATCGTCACCCGCTCGAAGTTGGACGCGAGCACCTGGGAGAGCGCGGTGCCGAACGAGCCGGAGCCGATGACGCAGGCGCGCTTGAACATGACGGAGGGCCTCTTCGAAGAAGAACGGCCCCCAGTCTATATCCGCCTCGTCAGAGGGACGTCACGACTCCCACACCGATGACCGGCATGAAGGGCGCGTCCCTGGGGCTGCCGTGGATGTCGAAGCCGAACTGGGCGAGGAAGGCCGTCGTCGGGGAGAAGGGGAGCTCGGCGCCGAAGCGGACCGGCACGTTGTGGAACGTCACCACCTCGGGCGGGAGGCCCCCGAGCGGGTCCTCCTGGAAGGGCTCCGTGTCCACCGCCAGGTGGTAGCGCACGTCCGCGAAGAGGCGCGCCGCATGGGGGCTGGCCCCGCGCAGGCTCACCATCACCCCGGGGGCCGCGTTCCAGTTCCGCCGCCCCGTCAGCCAACGCGCGCCGCGGTCCTCCACCATTGGCTTCTGCGCGAAGAAGGCGCGGCTGCCCTCCAGCACCACGGACACGTCCCAGCGCCCCCCGCCCACGAGGTTGAAGCGCGCGAAGGCCCGCACGTCGTTCATCACCCCGTAGAAGCTCTCGAAGCCGAGCCCCAGGTCCAGCCAGGACGTGATGCCCACCGCACCGCGGAAGCCCAGGAGCGGGAAGCCGAGGAACGCACCCACCGCGCGGTGGCCAGCGCCGAGCGCCTGCCCACCGAAGAGGCTCACCTGGTTGAAGTCCTCGGGGCGCGGCGGTGGCGGGAAGGGGCGGGGCTGCGCCACCGGAGCGGTCACGGGGGGCGGGTCCTGGGGTGACGCCTCGGAGATGGCCTGAGACGCCGCCTCCGCGGACGCTGCATCCGACGTCGGCGCCTCACCCACAGTCGCCGGCGTGGTGCCCGGTGCCACCCTCGCCGCCTCCGGAGCCGCCGGCGCTTCCCCCGGAGGTGCCGCGGGTGCCCCCTCCTGCACCAGGGAGGTCTGGGCGGGCGGTGCGCTGTCGGGTGCGCCCTCACCGGGCTCCGGGGCTGGGGAGCCGGAGCCGGCCTGTGCGAGGGCGCCAGGGCCGACCAGCAGCACAGCGAGCAGCGCGGGGCGAAGGGAGGGCATGGCGGGGCGCACTGTACCGACACGCTTCCTGCGCGGACGCGCCCCCCCTCCGCCGGAGGTGCGGAGGAAAACAGCACGGCCGCGGAGGGGGCACTCCGCGTGC
>JAKEEX010000793.1 GCA_022616315.1 Myxococcaceae bacterium | reverse complement strand
TTCTTGTCCTGCAGAGACGGCGCACCCTGTGGCTGGGCCTGGTGCTGGTGACCAACCTATTGCTCGGGCTCGTCTTCTACGTGGTGGCGCGCTACCAGCTACCGTGCGTGCCGGTCTGGTGCATTCTGGGCGCCGGAGCGTTGTCCGCGGTTGTGCCCGCGCTGCGTGAGCCGTGGGGCCGACGTCAGCTGGGAGTGGCGGCGCTGGTCTTCGCGATCCTGGCCACCGTTGCCGTCCAGACGGGTCGTCGCGCACGGATGCTCGAACGGGGTGCGGCCGGCGGCGCAGCGATGCGACAGTTCTACCAGGCGCGCCAGTCGGGCCTCTGGAGCGAGGCGCTCCAGGCGTTCGTGGAGGCCCAGGCGGCCCAACCCTATCTGCGGATGACGGGCGACTGGCGTGGCGTGCCCTTCGAATCCGAGGCACTCGCGGCCGACTCGGCGGCGCGCAGCATTGAGCAGTTCGGTCTCGACACGGATGCTGACCTGTTCCTGGCCTCGCGCCTTTCGGTTGCTGCGGGACACTGCATCGAAGCGCTGCCGGCACTCAGAGACCTGGAGGCAGCGGGGTACCACTGGGCCATCTACGACCACTCTGCGGATCCGACGCTCCTGGCCGCCGAGTGCCTCGAGGCACAGGGCCGCATGATCGAGGCGATCGCGGAGGTCGCGGCCTCGCTGAAGATGAGACCAGGCACGGTCGAGGGGTTGGCGGCAGCGGTCGCGGCTTCGGCCGTCGCACCGGAGGAGGCGGCGCGACTCTTCGCTCAAGCTCCAGCGGAGCTCGCGGCGCTGCACGATCCGCTCAGTGCAGGCTATGCGCTGGCGCGCGCCTATCTCGCCTGGCAAAACCCGGCGGCGGCACTTCGCGAGGCGGACCGGCTCCTCGAGAACCTTCCGGAGGCGGCCGTTGTCCACCACGTCCGTGCGACGGCGCTCGCCCAGCTTGGACGCACGGAAGACGCGGTGGCGGCGTACGATCGCGCGCTGACACTCTTTCCGCGTCATCCCTTCGCAACCCGTCCCCTGGACGCCGCCTTGCAAACCGAGCTCACTGCCCACCCGGAGCGCCCCGACCTCCTCTCGCTCGCGGGGGAGCACGCGCTTCGCAAGGGCAGATTGGATGAAGCGCGAACCCTCCTGGCGAGGGCATCTCAGCGCTTCGGTCCGTTCCCGACGAAGGTGCACCGTGAGCGATTGCGGTTCCTGACCAATCCCCGCTGATCCGCTCCAGCAGGCCTTTCCCGGTCGGACGCTGGCGGAGGCCACACCCCCTGCGTAGGCCCGGTATGGTGGCACCGTGAACGCGGACTCCTTCGCTGTCCTCCTGACCCTCTGGCTCTTCGTCCTCGGTCTGTGCGCCGGCAGCTTCCTGAACGTCGTCATCGCCCGGGTGCCCGCGGGGTATTCCATCGTTCGCCCGCGATCACGCTGCCCGAGGTGTGGGCACCAGCTCAGCTGGTACGAGAACATCCCTGTCCTCTCCTGGCTGATGCTGCGCGGTCGGTGCCGCGGGTGTGGCCAACCCATCTCCCTTCGCTATCCGCTCATCGAGCTGCTCACCGGGGTGCTCTTCGTCGCGTGCCTTCTTCGCTTCGGCTGGACCTATGAGCTCGCGGGGGCGTTGGTGTTCGTCGGCCTCCTCATCCCGCTCACGTTCATCGACGCGGAACACTGGATTCTCCCGTTCGAGCTGACACTGCCGGGAATCGCGGCCGGAGTGCTCCTCTCCATTCCTCTGGGACCGGAGCGCTTCGAGGGGGCGCTTTGGGGCGTGGCGGTCGGGTTCATCGCGTTCCGGGCGATGGAGTACCTGGGGTGGCTGGTATTTCGGAGGGAAGCACTGGGGGGAGGGGACAAGTACCTGCTCGCGCTCCTGGGAGCGTTCCTCACGCACTGGTCGTTGCTGGGGGTTGTCTTCCTCGCCTCTTTCCAGGGCGCGATCTTCGGCCTCGTGCGGTTGATGCTGACTGGCCGTGCGGGCCCAACCGCCCCCGCCCCCCTCCACGCCACCGGACGCGAAGCGGACATCCCGCTCCCCCCGCCTCCGCCGACGGAGGAAGCTCCCCCCACCATGACGTGGCGCTTCCTCGCCCAGAACCTGCCGCTGTGGCGACGCGCGCTGCTGGTGCCGGTGAGCCTCCTGTTCCAGCCCATTCCCGATGCGCCGGAGGAGGAGGAGGAGGAAGGTGCCGCCGAGATAGAGTGGACGCCCGGGGCGAGCAGTCTGCCGTTCGGGCCGTGGTTGGCACTGGCTGGCCTGGAAGTCATGCTTCTGGGCCCATGGCTCCGCTCGGTCCTTCCCCCGGTCTTCGCCCTGCTCGTGACAGGGCACACGTGAGAAGGCGAGGGGCCCGGTGAAGTGGCGCATCGCGAGCATCGCGTTCCTGCTGGGGACGCTCACCACCGGCGTCGTCTGGCTCGCGTTGCAACCGACGCTGGTGGGGCTGATGGCCGCGGTCCGGCGCCTGGCGCCGCCGGAAGGGCCGGAGCGGGCGCTCCTGGCCCACCTGCGCACCCTGTTGCCGCTCTGGTTGGGGCTGGCTCTCGTGGGGGCCACCCTCCTGTGCTTCGGCTTGCTCCACCTGACCGTGGGCCGCCCCCTGCGCGAGACGGAGGACCTGGTCGCCCGCATCGGCAAGGAGGGCGAGCTGCTGGAGCGGACTCCCAGCGGACCACTCCTCCGTCGGGTCCACATTGCCCTGGCGCGCACGTCCGCAGCGCTTTCCGCCGAGCGCGAGCGCACCGGCCAACAGCTCGACGCACTCCGCGAGGCCAACGCCCGTCTGGCGCGGACTCAGATGGAGCTCGTCTCCACGGAGCGCCTGGCGACCGTGGGCCGGCTGGCCGCCGGGGTCGCGCACGAGGTGGGCAACCCCCTGAGCGGCATCCTCGGCTACCTGGCGCTCGTCCGCGCACAGGTCGATGGTGCACCCGCGGCGCTCGAGCACCTGGCGCACATCGAGGCGGAGGTGGAGCGCATCAACGGGATCATCCGGAGTCTGCTCGACCTGGGCCGGCCTTCGGCTGGGCGCCCGATCCCCGTGGAGTTGCACCGCCAGGTCGATGCGACCGTGCGCCTGGTGGCAGCGGGGAGGGAGTTCTCCCACGTGCACGTCCTTCAACACGTCCACCCCGACCTCGTTTCCTGCTGCGAGCCCGGGGCTCTGGCGCAGATCCTCATCAACCTCCTGCTGAACGCGGCCCACGC
>JAKEEX010000792.1 GCA_022616315.1 Myxococcaceae bacterium | reverse complement strand
CTGGCGCGCGCGGTGTCGCAGCAGCTGAGCATCCCCACCATCGGCATCGGGGCGGGCCGGGACACGGACGGGCAGGTGCTCGTCTGTTACGACCTGCTCGGGATGAACCCGGAGTTCAAGCCGAAGTTCGTCAAGCACTACGCCAACCACTACGAGGGCATCCGCGGCGCGACGGAGTCCTTCTTCCGCGAGGTGCGCGGGCGCGAGTTCCCCGGCGAGGAGCACTCGTTCCACGCCAAGCCGCTGCGCGTGGTCTCCGGCACCGAGAAGGGCGAGCCGTCCGCGCCGGAGAAGGTGGGCCCCGTCTACGGGGTGCCCGTCTGACATGGCCACGCTGACGGTGCTCAAGACGCCGCGGGAGGCCGCGGCCTGGGCCAAGCGGGTGCGCCGTGCCGGGCAGCGCCTGGCGCTCGTGCCCACCATGGGCGCGCTCCACGAGGGACACCTCTCGCTCGTGCGAGAGGGCCTGCGGCGCGCGGACGTGGTGCTGGTGTCCATCTTCGTCAACCCCACGCAGTTCGGGCCCACCGAGGACCTCGCGCGCTACCCGCGAGACCTGGAGGGAGACGTGGCCAAGTGCGCGGAGGCGGGCGCCGCGGCCGTCTACGCACCGGAGCCGGGCATGGTGTATCCGCCGGGCTACCAGACGTACGTGGAGGTCGGGGAGCTGAGCCAGGGGCTGTGCGGGGCACGGCGCCCGGGCCACTTCCGCGGCGTGGCGACCGTCGTCACCAAGCTCTTCGCCCTGCTGCGCCCCCACGTGGCCCTCTTCGGGGAGAAGGACTACCAGCAGCTGCAGGTCATCACGGCGCTCGCGCAGGACCTCGAGCTCGGCGTGGAGGTCGTGGGCATGCCCACGGTGCGCGAGCCGGACGGGCTGGCCATGAGCTCGCGCAATCGGTACCTCGGCGCGGAGGACCGCCGGCGCGCGCTCTCCCTCTCCCAGGGCCTCTTCGACGCGCAGGCGCAGGAGGCCCGCGGCGTCCGCGACGCGGAGTCCCTGCGGAAGGCCGTGCGCGACCGGCTCGATGCTGCCAATGTGAAGGAGGACTACGTCGAGCTGGTGGATGCACGCACGCTGAAGCCCCTCGAGCGGGTGGAGACGGGCCACGCCGCACGGCTGCTGGTGGCCGCCTTCGTGGGCGCCACCCGTCTCATCGACAACGTGCCCGTCCCCCGCGAGGGGACCTGACGCCTCCGCTTCCCGAAAAGAAACATGGCCGCCCAGAAGTCCAGCAACGCCGCCGAGGGCATGAAGGTGATCGCCGAGAACCGGCGCGCGCGCTTCGACTACAGCGTGGACGAGACGCTCGAGGCGGGGCTCCAGCTGCTCGGAAGCGAGGTGAAGGCCCTGCGCGAGGGGACCGCGAGCCTCAGCGACAGCTACGCCATGCCCACGCGGGACGGGGAGCTCGTGCTGCACAACGCACACATCGGCGCGTTCAAGCCGGCGAGCGTGTTCGCCCACGAGCCCCTGCGCCCCCGCAAGCTCCTCATGCACCGGGAGGAGTTGGAGCGGTGGGGGGCCAAGGTGCGCGAGAGGGGGTACGCCATTATCCCGCTCTTGCTGTACTTCAAGAAGGGTCGTGCCAAGGTGCAGCTGGGACTGTGCCGCGGCAAGACGCACGAGGACCGCCGGCAGACCATCAAGGAGCGCGAGACGAAGCGCGAGATGGACCGGGAGATGCGGCGTCGCTGACGGCGGCGCCTTCAAGCGGGACGAGAGCCGATGGACAGCAGAGGGCCGGAGAAGAAGGAGCGGCTGCTCGCCGCGCTCGATGGGGGCATGGTGATGATCCACCTGGATGCGCGGCGGCCCGGCGTGGTCGTGCCCGCGCACCTGAAGGAGGAGGTCCACCTGCGCCTCAACCTCTCCTACAAGTTCGACCCGGCGGACCTCTCCGTGGGGGACTGGGGTGTGCGGTGCACGCTGTCCTTCGGTGGCAGCCGCGCGACCGTGGCCGTGCCGTGGTCCGCGCTCTTCGCCGTCGCGAGCCACGTGACGCGGGAGTTCTGGCTCTTCCCCGAGGACATGCCGCCGGAGCTCCTCCAGCACGCCCAGCAGGGAGAGCGGGTGGCGCCGTCGTCCGGCCCGCGGGCCGTTCCGGAGCAGACGCGCCCCGCCCCTGCGCTCACGCCGGTCGAGGGAGGCCGTCCTCCGTCCCGGCCGGTCCTGCGCGAGGTGACGGGCGAGGAGACGCCCACGGAGCCACCGCCGCCGCCGAGCCGAGGCCACCTCCGCCTCGTGAAGTGAGCTCGAACTCCTGGCCGCACTCAGTCACAACACGGATGAAGACGGCACCTCGGTGAGGCACGGTGCGGGGAGCACGGTGCGCCGCGGGTGACGCGGGTGCGCTCCCGTGCTGGCCTGCGGGCGCTCTGGCCGCCGCGCGCATGTGGAAGCACCGCCGCGAGGTGAGGGGCGGGCGCTCTGGGGGGAAGTGGGACCTTGGGGGCGCACGGTTGTACGGGCCGCGTCCTGGGGACAGGGGTACACCCCCACCGCCGACACCGCTCGCACACAAGGCGTCGGCACTGCAGAAATGAAGGGAGATACTGACGTCCCTTCCGCACCTGCCTCCTCCACCCATTCGTCACCGGCCGCTGTGCCAACAGACGGGGCGCAGGTTGGGAAGCCCTGTGCCGTCGAAGAAGGGCACTCG
>JAKEEX010000791.1 GCA_022616315.1 Myxococcaceae bacterium | reverse complement strand
CCTTTCGTGGCCGAGTTGGAGGCTGAGGACCAGGCCGTGCAGCCGGGGTGGGCCATCCGCTCCGTGGGCGAGGTGGACTGGAGCCTGGAGCGCATCACCGAGGCCCGGCGAGAGTTGGCCGAGGTGGACGAGATGGAGCGCGCGGCCATCGAGCGAATCCGCGCGAAGGCGGAGCAGCTGCGCAAGCACCCGACGCAGACGGTGGACTTCTTCAGTCACCACCTGCGCATGTGGGCGGAGGAGCACCCGGAGCAGGTGACGAGCGGCAACCGGAAGTCCCGCGCCTTCCTTCACGGGCGGCTGGGCTACCGGGCCAAGCCGCTGCGCCTGGAGGTGCAGGACGGCGAGGCGCTACTGGAGTGGGCCCGCCACCGGAGCCTCATTGTCACGAAGGTGGAGCCCAACATGCAGTTGGTGCGCGCCCTCTTTAAGTCCCAGGGCGAGGTTCCGGCCGGGTGCGATGTGGTGGGTGGGGACTCGGAGTTCTACGTGCAGACGAAGGAGGAGTGACGTGGACGCACTGGCGACGATGGACGGCAGCAGCATGACGGGGGCCATGCAGGTGGCCTCTCAGTTGGCCCGGAGCGGCCTCATTCCGAAGACGCTCCAGGGCAAGCCCCAGGACGTGCTGGTGGTGCTGCTGACGGGGAAGGAGTTGGGGCTGGGGCCCATGCAGTCCTTGCGCGGCATCCACGTCGTGGACGGCAAGGCAGTGCTGTCGGCGGACCTCATTGTGGGCCTGTGCGTGCGCGAGAGGAGCGTGTGCCGGTACTTCCGCCTCCTCACCTCCACGGACAAGGAGGCCGTCTACGAAACGCACCGGGAGGGCGCCCCGGAGGCGACGCGCCTCTCCTTCACCCTCGCCCAGGCGCAGCAGGCCAACCTCACCGGCAAGCAGAATTGGCGCCAGTACCCGGCCGCAATGCTGCGCGCCCGGTGTGCTGCGGCCCTCGCCCGCGCCGTCTTCCCGGACCTCATGGCCGGCGTCTACGACCCGGACGAGCTCGAGCATGCGAAGCACGAGCCGACGCCTGAGGCGGAGGCCGGCAGGCGGGCCCGCCTCACCGTCTCTGAGGAGCCGCCCGCAGCGAACGCCCGGGAGTTGCCCGCCTCCACGGTGACGGTGGACGCGCCCCCTGCCCTGCCCGCCGAGGCACAGGCAACGGCCGAGCGCGTGGCCCGTGCCGTCGGCGGGGAGGTGGTGGAGAAGCCGGCAGCCGCTGTCCTCGTCGCGCGACGACGCGTTGAAGATCTCCGCAATCTGCCGCCACGCTAT
>JAKEEX010000121.1 GCA_022616315.1 Myxococcaceae bacterium | reverse complement strand
CTGAGCGCCCTACTCGCAGTAACCCGTGGCTGCGTTGCAGCTCCTGCCCTCCCCGCAGCTCGCGCCCGCGCACCGCGGCTGGCAAGCGCCCCCACCGGCCCCATCCGCGACACATACCTGGCCACTTCGGCACGCGGCCTGTCCGGTCCCCGGTGCACCACAGCTCGGCATGCACCTCCGGGAGGTGCCCACCGCCTGGCACACCGCGCCCACCGGGCAGCTCGCGTTGCTGCAGTCCAGGGTGCAGTAGCCGCCGGGAACGCCGAGCTCACACACGCCGCCGGGACAGTCCGCGGGCCCCTCACACTGAGACCCCAGCGACGCCCGCGACCCCGGGCCACCGTCCGGTGCGTAGGGGACCAGGTCGAAGTTGACGCCCTCCGTCAGCTTGCCCTCCAGCACCGCGACGAGCTCGGGGGCGCTCGTGCTCTTGTACATTCCGGTGCGCTCCCCCGGCTCGAAGAAGTCCCCGTCCTCGTCCTCGTCGATGCCGGCGATGACGAAGTACGCGCCGGAAGGAACCTGCATCTCGTAGAAGTAGGCCTGCTCCGCGAGCGCCTCCGTCTCGGCGGCCGTGCGCCACTCGCCACGCATGTCGCGCGTCACCACTGCGACGAGCGCCGGACGTTCCTCGGGCGGCCTCCCCACGCGGATGCGCACGCGGACGTGCTGTGGCGCCCCACCCGCGGGTTCCACCGCGAGCGTTCCCTCGTAGAGCCCCTGCGCCAGACCGGTCACCACGGCCGCCACCTGGAGGATGCGCTCCTGGCCCGGAGGGATCTCGAGCGTCGCGCCCACCGGGAAGCGCACCGCCGCGCCCTGCGACGTGGCCTGGAAGGACGCGGTCACCTGGAGCGCGGCGCCACCCGTGTTCGTGACGATGAGGCCCGCGGGCCGCTCGCCGGAGAGGAACATTCCTTCCCCGGGCAGGTAGAGCTGCGCGGGCCCCGAGGGTGCCTGCACACCTGCGGCGCCCAGCACGGCAGCCTGCGCGTTGACGAGCCCCGCGCCGCAACCCTCCGGGCAGCGGAACGACGCCGCCGCGGTGGCCTTCAGCACGTCCTCCACCTGCACCGAGGTGAGCGCGGGATTGACCGCCTTCATGAGCGCCACCACGCCGGTCACGTGCGGCGTGGCCATGCTCGTGCCCTGCAGGTACGCGTAGCCGGGGTTCCCGTCCGCGTCGAACGACGTGGAGAGCACGGCGTCGGGGAGCTCGTTCAGGTCGAGGTCCTCCCCGCCCTCGCCCCCGGGCGCCATGACGTCCACCTCCGGGCCGTGATTGGAGTAGCTCGAGCGTGTGCCATCCAGTCGGGTGGCCCCCACGCACACGACGTTCGCCTGGTTGCACGGCACCATGAGCGTGGTCGGGCCACTCTCGTTCCCCGCTGCTACGACGAACACGACTCCCTTCGCGGCGGCACGGTCGATGACGTCCTGGTACGCGAGGTCCGGCGGGCCGCGGCTGCCGAGCGAGAGGTTGACCACCTGCGCCGGGTTGGGGTTGCGCCCCGGCACGCCAGGCAGCTCCTCGCCCACGGCCCACTCGATGCCGGCGAGGACGTCCGCGGTGGTTCCACCCCGCCGTCCCACCACGCGCACGGGCACGATGCGCACGTCCCAGCCGACGCCCGCGACGCCGGTGGCGTTGTTGCTGACGGCGCCCACCGTTCCGGACACGTGCGTGCCGTGCCAGCTGGACGCGCCCCGTGCAAGGTCATGGCCCGGGTCGCTCGGGTCGGCGTCGCGCGCGTCACCGTCCCCCGCGTTGATCGCGTCACTCACGGCGTCCACGCCCGGCAGGAGATGGGGCGCGAGGTCCGGGTGCACGCGGACACCCGAGTCCACCACCGCCACCACGACACCCGGGGTGCGTGGCACCGCGTCCCACGCCGACGGCAGGTTGAGCGTCCGATAGTGCCACTGGGAGCGGAAGAGCGGATCGTCGGGAGTGAGGGTGGGGAAGTGCCAGCGGTTGAGCGTGGTGAAGCGCACGCCCGGATGTCCCGAGAGCAGCGCCGCGAGCCCCTCCGTTTCCTCCTCGGTGGGTGTGCTTCCGTCGGGATGGCGGTAGCGCACGACGTGGAGGTAGCGCGATGCGGGGCCCGCGTGCTCGAGCTCGTAGCCGGAGAGCGTGAGCGCCCCGAGTGCCACGGACACCTCCACGTCCGGCTCCTCGAAGCGCACCAGCACCTCCCCGGGGATGACGGAGGAACCTTCGGGGAAGCGCTGCGGCTCGACGAGGGGCGTGCGTGACGGAAGG
>JAKEEX010000120.1 GCA_022616315.1 Myxococcaceae bacterium | reverse complement strand
CTGCAGCTCTTCCCCGTGAACATCCAGAGCACGTGGACCTCGCGCATCTACGCCCTCTACCTGGGCCTCGCGGGCTTCAGCGTCAACTTCGACTTCGACTACGCGCGCATGAACCAGGTGCTGAAGGTGGGCACCGCCGAGGACTTCGAGTCCGCCCCGGGCTACATCCGCAAGGAGGTTCCGGACGTGGCCAACGGCGTGAAGTACGCCGCCCTGCAGAAGGTGGACGGGGGCGGCCTGCCGGTGGGTCCCAAGACGCCCGCGGTGCGCATGGTGGAGCAGTCACTCGAGCTGCTCGACGTCGTGGAGAACCCCGGCAACCACCTCCCACCCAACGCCACCGACCAGGAGAGGGCGCAGCTGAGCGCGGAGTACCTCCTGTACTTCCGCGACTCGCTTCGCGACCTGGACCTGATGCGCGGCTTCGTCGACGTCTACGGGAGGCCGTTCTGAGCCATGCGTCCCTCCACTCACGACTCTGCACTCCGAGGCCTCCCCATGATGCGCACCCTCCTCGGCCTTGGCCTCCTGTCCGTGGCTCTCGCCACCTCCTGCCAGGCCCCGCCGCTCATCGACCGCACCCGCCCGGACTCCTTCCGCAAGGCGGACCTCACCCAGGGCACCTGGTACATCATGGACACGGTGGTGGGCGTGCCCGCCACCTCGGGGCTCGCCTTCGAGGGCATGCAGGGTGAGCTCTTCAAGGTCCGCTTCGAGGTGCAGGAGAGCCACCTCGTCGCCTTCCGCGTCCACGAGTACATCCCCGGGAGCGACCCGCGCGTGGACCCGGAGGGCTCGGCGCCGGGTGGCACGGTGAGCAATGACGGCGCTCCCTACCGCGGCGCGCCCGTGTACGCATGGCCCATCGTGAGCCACTTCGACCGGCAGCGGCAGTACAACGCCGCCACGGGCGAGCAGAGCAACATCCTCGAGGAGAACACGACGGACCGGCCCTGGTTCGATCGCGAGTTCATCCGCGTGGACTGGGGCACGAACCCCATCCGGAACCACTTCACCCTGAGCGGCAGCTCGGACCCCACCGACGGCTTCTCACCCTATGTGAGCCCGCTCGAGCTCGCCGAAGGGGACGACGCCCTCACTGCGGAGTACGTGGAGAAGGAGGGCGGGGCGAGCGAGCTCGTCTACCTGGACTTCACGGTGCGCCAGCACTGGGCGCCGGAGACGGTGGACTACCCGGGCTACGGGAAGATTCCGTATTGCCTCTTCGACCCGACGGAGGACTGCAACAGCGCGGAGATTCGCGTGCGCACCTCCATGAAGCGCGTGGACGAGGCGCGCGTGGCGGACTACGAGCCGCTCGTCTACGACGACAGGATGATGGTGAAGTTCGGCTTCTTCCGTACCGAGCGCCTCACCTACGACCGCAACCGCGGCCTGCCCGAGTCCGGGCGTATCCTGCTCGCCAACAGGCACAACCTGTGGGAGCGCGCACACGACGATGGGGGCAACGTCATCCCCGTCACCCAGCGCCAGGTCCGCCCCGTCGCCTACCACCTCACCTCCAACTTCCCGAGGGAGCTCCTGCCGGCGGCGAGGGACCTCGAGGCGTCCTGGGACCACGCACTCCGGCGCGCGGTGGCGGTTCCGCGCGGCCTCGAGCCCGAGCAGGTGCCTCAGGTGCTCTTCGTCTGCGAGACGCCGGTGCCCGTGGGTGCTCCGGCCGCGTGTGGCCCCGCGGGAACCGCGCCGCGGATGGGAGACATCCGCTACAACCTCCTGGCCTGGGTGGACAGGCCGCAGAAGGGTGGCCCTCTCGGGTACGGCCCGGCGGGGACGGATCCGGAGACGGGAGAGATCGTCCAGGCGGGTGCCTACATCTACGGGGCCGCCATGGACGCGTGGTCCGGCGAGTCTCAGCTCCTCCTCGATGTCCTCAACGGCACCACGAGCATCGAGGAGCTCATCGCCGGCACGCCCGTGCGCGACTACGTCCGGTCCTCCTTCAGCCCCGGTGACGTGCGCCAGCAGAGTGGGCCCGCCGTGAGCCGCCAGGGACTGACGAGCAGCTCCGGCACCTCTCTCTCGCCGTATGCGCGCGCCGCGGGCAGGCTGCGGTCGCAGCTGGACGCCTGGACGCGCTCCGGGACTCCGCCCGTGCAGCTCGAGGACCGGCGCCGGGTGGTGGACACCCTCATCGCGCAGAACCCTGCGCTGGAGAGCACGCTCATCGAGCTGCCCGAGGTGCGCGCCGCGGTGATGTCGCTCGCGCCGGGCGCGAGCTGGCGCCACAAGCTCGAGACGGACGAGGTCTTCTACAGGACGGTGGCGCGGCAGACCATGCTCCGCATGGACGACATCCGTGCGCTTCAGCAGCGCCGCGCGGACTGGGCGAGCCGCCACAACATCTGGCTGGCCGAGTTCTCCGACGATGCCTTCGCCGCCCTGGCGCGCTCCAAGAAGCAGCGCTTCGACGAGCTGCTTGCGAGGTACCTCGCCGAGGGCAAGGGGAACGCCGAGGCCCGCCGCCTCGCGCAGTCGGACGTGTACCTCGAGCTGCGCCAGGCCGCGTTCCGCTCCCTGGCCGGGCACGAGGTGGGCCACACGCTGGGCCTGCGCCACAACTTCCAGGGCAGCTTCGACGCACTCAACTACAAGGACGGGTACTGGCAGCTGCGCAAGGAGAGCATCGGCGTGCAGGCG
>JAKEEX010000790.1 GCA_022616315.1 Myxococcaceae bacterium | reverse complement strand
GCTCCTCCGCCTCCACGCGCAGCGCAAGGCGCAGTGCGGCAGGCGTGACGCGCGTTTCCCCAAAGTGAAACATTCGCGACTCGGCACGGCCCGGGTCCCGGACCTGTGGATGGGCACGTGGCAGGCTCGCCGCATTGGCCACCACCCGGGGCCCGGGGGCCGCCGCCGCACGCGCGCGAAGGCACGCCCTGGCCCCTCCACGCGGGAGTACGACGGCATGGCGCAGGAACTCCGCAGGCTGATGGACCGACTCACCGCGCTCATCGCGCACGAGCAGGACGCGGTGGACGACTACAGAGCCGCCCTCCGTCACGTCGAGGAGCTGCACATCCGCGTGCGCCTCTCGGAGCTCCAGTCCCAGCACCGGCGACACGTGCAGGAGCTCGTGGGAGCAGTGGGCTCGCTCGGTGGCCGCAGGCCGCGCCTCGCGGTCAACGAGCTGGCCGTCAGCGAGGCCCCTTCCCCCGCTCTCGCACCCATGGGAACCGCGTCCACACTGCGCGCGTTGCTGGGTGAGGAGCGCCTCGGGTGTGCGCGCTACCTCGAGGCCCTCTCCGAGCCGTGGCCTCAGGAGGTGCGTGCGCTGCTCGAGAGCCATCTCGCGGAGGAGAAGGACCACCTCACCTTCATCGAAGAGGCCATCCGCGACCGCCCCTGGGGCCAGGCCCCGGCACAGCTGACATGAGCTAAAGGGGGATTGCACGCACGAGGGGCCGGGACATGTCGGGACTGCAGAGGGGCGTCGCCATCGTCGAGGTCCAGACGGGCGAGGGACGGGCAGAGTGGGTGAGGCTCCGCAACACGGGCGCAGCGTCCGTGGAGCTCACCGGCTGGACGCTGCGCGGTGAGGGAGGAGCGCAGGGCGTCACCCAGGCCCGGACCTTCAGCTTCCCCGCCTTCCACCTCGCGCCGGGACGCGAGGTGCGCGTGCACACGGGCCCCGCGGCGCAGGACGCGGAGAACCTCTCCTGGGCCACCCGGGCTCCGGTGTGGAGTGACGTGCACGAGGACGTGGTGCTCCGGGACGCGCAGCGTCGGGAGGTGTCGCGTCTTCCTGCGCACGGTGCCCCGGAGGAGCTGCCCCGCTTTCCACCCGACTTCCTCTGGGGCGTCGCGACGGCCGGCTACCAGGTGGAAGGCCGCACGCAGGGCAATGACTGGGACGTCTTCACCACGTCCCCCGGCATCCAGCAGCGCTTCAAGGTGGTGGAGGACGTGGCGCGCTTCGACACGAACCTGCACGCGCCCGGCGAGGCGGTGAACCACTTCGACCTCGACGTGCTCCGCGAGGACCTGGACCGTGCGTGCGCGCTCGGCCTCAACGCGTACCGCTTCTCCATCGAGTGGGGACGCGTGCAGCCCAGGAAGCCGACGGGGGCGGATGCGGGGTTCGATGCCGCGGCGCTCGCCTACTACGACACGGTGCTGAAGGAGCTGCACCAGCGCCGGCTGACCCCCGTGGTGACGCTGAGCCACCTCAGCCTGCCCGTCTGGGTGCTGGACCCGCCGCGCACCCTCATCCCCTCCGAGGACGAGCCCTTCCGCGCGTCGCTGCGAGGCTGGGAGAGCGCGGCGACGGTGGCCGCCTACCTGCGCTACGTGCGGCACGTGGTGGAGCGCTACCGCGGCAGCGTGCACTGGTGGCTCACGCTCAACGAGCCGGTGGGCTCCGTGGTGGGGCTCGGCTACGTTGCGGGCATCTGGCCGCCGGGCTTCATCCTCGACGGCAACCGCGCGAAGGACGCCTACTTCAACCTCCTGCGCGCGCACGCCCAGGCCTACGACGCCATCAAGGCCCTGCAGCCCGGGGCGAGCGTGGGCCTCGCGCACGCGATGCTGTACGCGAAGCGCGTGAAGGAGCCGGGGCTCGGGAATGCCCACGACGGTGCGAAGAACCAGTTCGACTACTTCAACACCTGGCACCTGCTGAATGCGCTGGTGCACGGCAAGGTGGACACGGCCATCCACCGACGCGCCGGCTCGCAGACCGTCCTCGCTCCGCAGGAGGTGGCCGGCTTCCTCGGGGTGGACGCCGGGCCCTGGAGGCCGCGCCTCGACTTCATCGGCATCAACTACTACCGCGCCGTGTACGTCTACCAGCACGCCGTCGTCGCCCTCGCGGTGCCTTTCCTGGACGGGGCGTTCGAGAACGACGTGCGCACCACGGAGGAGCACCACGGAGTGGTGAGCGACCTCGGCTGGGAGCACTTCCCGGACGGGCTCTACCAGCACCTCGCGCGCCTGCACCGGGACTACGGGTTGCCGGTGCTCGTGAGCGAGAACGGACTCGCCGAGCGCACGGACCGCAACCGCGCGGCCTACACACTGGCGCACCTCACGCAGGTGCAGCGCGCGCTGAAGGACGGCGTGGCGGTGAAGGGCTATCTGCACTGGACGCTGGTGGACAACTTCGAGTGGCACGAGGGCTACAGACCCGAGGCGCGGTTCGGCCTCTTCACGGTGGACCGGGACAGGCGTGACGCGCGGGGACAGCACCCGCGCCACATCACCGAGGGGGCGCTCGCGCTGGCCCACGCCGTGGCCGAGCGGAGCGTCGGGCCTGCGGTGCGCAAGTTCGGCACCGTCACCGTGGACGGGCATCGCGTGCGGCCGCCGGTGCGCACGCCCGGGGCGGTGTGGCACGGGGAGCTGGCGGAGGGGGTGCCGTTCACCCTGTGCCTGGACCGGCTCGAGGTGGGCGGCTGGCTGGGGCTGCTCTTCGATGCGAAGCGCGCGCGCTGGCTGCGCCTGGAGGGCGTGGAGTGGGACGCAGCGGCGCGCCGGCTCCTGTTCTCCCATCCAGCGCATACGGGGACGCCCTCACGCAGCTTCGAGGCGACCGTGGAGGGGGATTCGCTGCGCGGGACGCTGCGGGATGCGGGCGTCCCCCGGCCGTGGCACGCGCGGAGGGATGCGCTGTTCGGCGTGTGGGACGACGGGACGAGCCGTCTGGTGCTCGCCAACCTCGAGGGGGAGGC
>JAKEEX010000789.1 GCA_022616315.1 Myxococcaceae bacterium | reverse complement strand
TCCATGCACCGCCCGGGAAGCCACCCGGAGATCACCGAGCACGCGCTCCGGCCCATTGCCCATGTCTGGAGACGGACTCCGCCGTGTCGGCCCGGCTCGTCGCGGCCCTGGCCGAGGTGAAGCGCCGCAGGCTCTTCCGCCACGAGGGGCACGCACGGTGGTCCGGCTACCTGAGGGCGTTCGTCGGGATGACGCCGCGCTGGGTGCAGTACGAGCTGCGCCGTGAGCGGGAGCTGTCGTCGTACCCGGAGCTTCAGGCCGCATGCGCGCGCGGGGAGGTGACGCGCTCGCACGTGCGGGTGGCGCTGAGCCGCGTGAGGCCCGAGACCGAAGAGCTGTGGCGCGCGTGCGCTGCCGGACGCTTTCGGTCAGGCAGATGGAGGCCGTGGCGCGTCAGGAGAAGGCACAGGAGAGAGCGGCGGTTCCGGAAGCGCCGGTGCCGCACACGAGGAGGGTGCCGGCCCCGGCGGGTGTGGCGGTGATACTCGACGAGGTGACGGAGGTGGCCCGCAAGGTCGCGGGCTATCACGTCCGGGCCGGCCAGGCGCTCGAGATGATGGCCGCGGAGGTGATCTCCGGGCTTCCCGCGCGTGCCGGCCCTTCGGCTGAGGCGGTGAGCGGGCAGGCACCGCCGGGCGGGGATCGCGGAGCGGGATACAGGGCGGGCAATGGCTCCGTCCTGGGGGATCACGAGGAGCTGAGGCGCGAGCCGGGGCCGGGCTGGGAAGCGATCCACCGGGACATGGAGAGGCTCACGGGGCTCTGGTCGGAGCTTCCGAAGGACCTGCCGGAGGTGATCCTCACGGGGGCCCCGCCGGATGATGCGGGGGCCCACGAGCGGGTGCAGTTCTACTCGGCGGTGATGGGGAGGCTGGATGCTGTCCGGGGGAGGCTGCTGCGGGTGGTGGAGGACAGGCGTCACGCCGGGAGGCTGCGGTTCTCGGGATTGGGCCAGTACGTCAGAGAGAGGATGGGGCTGAGCTTCCGGGAGGCGCGGGATCTGATCCGGCTCGACAGGGCGCTGACGGATC
>JAKEEX010000788.1 GCA_022616315.1 Myxococcaceae bacterium | reverse complement strand
GAGCGCCAGCTCCGCCCGCACCGTATGCGCCCTGGCGCGCAGCGGTGGGGACAGCTCGGTCGCGTCACGCCGGAGCACGTCCTGCACGGCGTCATGCAGCTGGGGTGACACCACGCCACGCCACGCGCTCACGAGCGCGAGGTCCATGCGCGCGCGCAGGTGGTCTCCGTTCGCCTTGAGGGTGTTGCCGAGCATCTCCGCCGCGCGCAGGTGCTGGTCCTCCTCGAGGAACAGCTCGGCCATGGCGAGCGAGTAGCGCGGATCCCTCCAGGCCTGGTCGTGCGCACGTCGGAAGGCCTCGCGCGCCAGGGCGAGCCGCCCGAGCTGCTGGTGCGCCAGCCCGGCCACGTACAGGAGGCGCGCGCTGTTCGCCCCCTTCTGTCGCAGCTCGTCCACGTAGGCCTCGGCGCCCGCGGCGTCCCCGGCGGCGAGCCGGTGGAGGGCCTCGGTGGCGAAGCGCTCCTCGGAGCGGGCGTTTGCGGCCACGGCCTTCTGCAGGGCCTCCTTGGCCTTCGCCTCCGCGCCGGCCTCGTGGTGGGCGAGCCACAGCTCGGTGTGGAGGTCCGCGGTGAGGGCGAGCGCGTCCGCGTGCGCGTCATCCACCTGCAGCACCTCCCCCGTGAGGACGAGCGCCCTGCGCAGGTCTCCGGGGTTGTCCTTGAGGGCGAAGGCGCGTGCCTCCTTGAGCTTCTCGTTGGCGGCATGCCGTGCATGCGCGCGCTGGACGAAGAAGGCCACCGCGCCCGCGAGGAGCACGCCCACCACGGCCACCTGCAGGAGCGCCGAGGGGAAGCTCTCCCGCTTCCTCCAGTCCTGCCGACCTCCGCCGTTCACGTCGCCCGCGGCTGCCATATCCGGACTCCTCCAGGCGGCGACGGGGTGCCTTAAGGCTCCAAGCGCGCACCGTCCGCCCAAAAACGAGGGAGAAATGAGGTGCGAGGGGACCTATCGTCCGCTCGGAGGGGGTGTCAACGCGCGCGGACGCGGTCTGTCCGTTCGTCACCCCCAAGTGAGAGGCGTCCGACATGGCCGTGTACACAGTGTTGGATGACGAAGCGCTCTCGAAGGTGTCCGCGGCCTGGAGGCTCGGGCCCATCCGCGGCGCGGAGCCCATCCCGCAGGGCTCCATCAACACCAACTACAAGCTGCTCACCGACTCGGGGCCGATCTTCCTGCGCCACACCACGGTGCGCACCGGCGAGGACCTGGCGTTCGAGGCGGAGCTGCTCGCGCACCTGCACCAGCACAGGCTGGCCGTGCCCACGCTCCTGCCCACCGCGCACGGGGACTGGTGGCTGCCGCTCGTGGGGGGAAGGGTCAGCCTGTTCCGGTGGCTGGCTGGAGAGGAGCTCCCGCGGGCGGCCTTCACGCCCGAGCACCTCGAGGCGCTCGGCGCGGCGCTGGGGCGGCTCCACCGCGCGACGGAGGACTTCGGAGGCAGCCGCGCGAATCCGTACGGGGCTGCGACCGTGGCGGGGTGGGTGGAGGCCCTGCGGGGCCACGCGGACCCCGCGCTGCGCACGGCGGCGGAGGTGATGGCCGAGACGCTCGCGGAGGTGGAGGCACACCAGCCGGAGCTGGACCCCCGGGGCGTCATCCACGGGGACCTCTTCCCGGACAACGTGAAGTGGCTCGGCGAGAAGGTGGCGGCGCTCTTCGACTTCGAGATGGCCTGCCACGATGTCTACGGGCTCGACGTGGCCATCACGCTCAACGCCTGGTGCTTCGACGGTGGCTACCAGCCCGCGCTGGCCCGGGCGCTGCTGCGTGGCTACACGGGTGAGCGCCCCCTCGCGCTGCACAGCGTGCGTGCGCTCTACCCCCACGCACGCTTCGGAGCGGTGCGCTTCTGCGCGTCACGCATCCGCGACTATCACCTGCCTGGATTCCCGCCGGAGCGCCTCAAGCCCAAGGACTGGCGGACGTACCTGGCGCGCGTGCGGGCGCTGAACGCGCTCGGCGAGAGGGGCTTCCTCGCGCTCCTCGGCGTCTCACCGCGAGGCTAGAGGCCGGAGCGGATCTTCCAGGTGCCTCCCTCGCGGCGCAGCTTCATCTCCATCAGGTCCGAGTCCGACTGCGCCTTCTGGGTGACGCCGGGGATGAGGTAGCTCGTGGTGTAATAGAAGACCGCCGTCGCCTCGTCGCCCTCCACGTCGATGCGGCGCACGCTCAGCTCGAGCTGGACGTCCTTCAGCGCGGCCAGCTTCTCCGGGAGCACCTGCTGCAGCCGGGCATAGTCCATGTCGTCCGCGGGAGTGCCGGTCCCCGCGTCGTCGTGGAAGGTCGGGGACACCAGCGCGAGGAGCGCCTGGGCGTCGCGCTTCTCCGTGGCCTCGCGGTACTGGCGGAGCACCTCGAGGATGGCCCGGGTGTCCCGCGTGTCCGGGATGTCCGTGTCGGGAATCCTGCGCGGGGCGCAGGCGGCGAGAAGCAACAGCAGGGCGGCGAGGGCGGTGCGGATGTGCATGGCGTTCGTGGCCTCCGGGCACCACAGGATGCGGCGCCGCAGGAGTGGATTCCCATGCAAGGCTCACGCCTTGCGGAGGACCTCCTGGATGAAGCGCCCGAGGACTGGCGCCTCCCCTTGGAGGATCTTCAGCCCTTCGGCCTTGATGACCTGCTCGCCGACGATGGCGAGCGGCTTGAGGAGGAAGGGCAGCTTGAGGGCAATCTCCCCGTCCATGACGCGCTCGGTCTGTCCTCCGCCCGCGTCGCGCAGCCGGAGCGTGCCCGTGTTCACCAGCATCCGGCCGATGGAGCCGGAGAGCGGAGCGTTGCTGAACGTCATCTCCTTCTTGCGCCTGTCGTAGGTGGAGGTCTCCACGAAGGCGAAGTACTCGGGCGGCACCTGCTTGGGGCCCACCGAGTGGATGACCGGCTTGGGACGGTAGCGCACCTTGCGCCGCACGAGGTCGCCCTCGTCCTTGCGCTCCAGTTGCTGCACCTCGAGCAGCACGCCGTGGTGCTGGAGCAGGAAGGCCAGGTAGCGCGGGTCCAGCATGGCGCGCTCGACCTCGTCCACCGTGCCCGGAATCCACTGCCGCGACTCGAAGTGCATCCGTCCTCCTCGGGAGGGGTGTTGGACGCGGACCGCTTTAGCGGAAAGCCTGCCCGGGTACCAGCGCGCCGGCGAAGGCCCGCTGCTCGAACTCGCAGCGCGCGACCCACTCGCGGGCCGCCTCGTTGAAGGCCTGGCCGAAGCCTCGAAGCCCGTCCGCGTCCGCGCGCACCGCGTTGCAGTCCCCCGCGAGGTATGCGGCCTGGAGCCTCAGGCGCAGCGCCTCGCGGCGGATGGGGTCCGGCAGCATCCCGGCCAGCGCGCGCGAGAGGTGGACGCCCGCCTCCGCGGGGGCACCTCCCTGCACCAGCCGGCGGCCGAGCAGGTAGTGCAGGTAGGGGTCCTCCGGCACCACCGCGAGCCCGCGCTCGAGTCGCCACAGCCTGAGGTCCTCCTTCCGATCCCGGAAGTAGGCGCGCACGGGCGCGGCGAGGGCGGCGTTGTCGAGCGCCGCGCGCTTCACCAGCGCCGTTCGCACCAGCTCCGCGCTTGGGTCCAGCGTCACGACGCGCTCCAGGTACTTCCGCGCGGCGTCCTTCTCGCCCTGCTCGATGGCGAGGTCCGCCTGGGCGAGCGCCACCTCGGCCTCCAGCGCGGCCTTGCCCGCGACCTGCGCGGCCAGTGCGTTCAACGTCTCGCGCGCGTCCGCCTTGCGGTCGAGCAGCTCGAGCGCACGCGCGGAGCCCAGCTGGAAGCGCGGCTCCTCGGGCTGCAGCTGGGTGCACCGCTGGTAGAGCCGCAGGGCCTCCTCGGGGTCGCTCACGGAGGCTGCGAGCGCGTCCTCCTCGAGTCGCGCGACCTCGCGTCCGCACGCGCGGGTGAAGAGGCTGCCCTCGCGGAAGCGGGCAAAGGCGCGCGCAAGCGCCGAGGCGTCCAGTGGAAGCGCGTCCAGGTGGTGCTCCCACTCTCCGGCGAGCTCGTCCAGCGAGCGCCCGTAGGCGGCCTGGAAGTCGGCGTCCGCGTAGAGGCGCCGGAGCTTGTCGGGGCCGTAGGTGTCGGCCAGGTAGCGCAGGAACGAGCCTGCGACCGTGTACGCGCGTGCGGGGGCGCTGGAGAAGAAGCCCTGGGGCCCGAGGATGCGGCGCACGTCGGGGGCGAGCCCCTCGCGGCGCATGCCCGCAGCCCACTCGTGGAGGGTGAGTTCGCCCTGAACCGGGCTGTCCAGCGCGACCGCCGTGCCTTCGATGACGCCCATCACGGGCCAGAGGCCCCAGCGCGAGGTGACGCGGAAGGGCCCACGGCCCGCGGGTGCGGCGAGCACGTGCACCAGCTCGTGCTTGAGGCTTCCGTGGGGGAAGTCCCGGTCGCTGACGTGCAGCTCCAGCCGCCAGGGCTTCGCGAACTGCGTCTG
>JAKEEX010000787.1 GCA_022616315.1 Myxococcaceae bacterium | reverse complement strand
TCCGCAGCGTTGCCGTGAACGAAGAGGACGGGGATGCCGCCCTCTCCCTCCACTGTCGCCATCAGCCGCCCCGCAGGCCCCTGGACGGCAACCACCGACGCTTCCTTGTGCTTCATTGGCTCGGCTCCCGGCCCCCGGCACGGACGCTGCTCGTCCGCCCGCCGCCCCAACCGAGGCGAGGGGGCCTGCTACTGGGTTGACCCTGCACCACCAAGGACGTCTCGCGAGGCGGGGCCCTCCTCTCCACTATGTCCCGAGGCTAATAAGTTTCAGGATCCGAGGTGAAGGCTTGGAGCCCCAGATTCGCGGCGAAGTATACGGGGTCGCAGAGCCTCCGCAGTGAGCCCGAGGAGCGCTCCCGGGGCGGTCCCTGCCGTGGTGGTTGCACCCTGGGCTGTGCCTTCGCACGTAGCGTTGGAGGGCTGCGGGAGAACGGGGGCTGTCTGGGTGAGAGCGGCCCCGAGGCCCTTCTCCAGCTCACTAGGCCGAACCCCAGGTACCCCCAGGGGTGTCTTGGATTCCGGTTTCCCTCCAATTGCGCGTGACGTCGAAGATGGTCCAAACATCCTGAGTAAATACGAGCCCTTACGGGCGTATGTGCCGCCGCAAGAGGGGAGCGGGAAAGCATGTATTTCGAAGGTGCCTGGGGTTCGGCCTAGTGAGCGGTGGCCCCCCTTCCCGGCCCTCCCGCCCACTTCGCTTCCCCCGCGCGGACGAGCACCCATCCGGTGGTAGGAGCGCCAGCGTGCGCGGTGCCACTCCCCTCGTTCCCGACGCACACCGCTCCACGCTGCGCGCCCGCGTTCCGCAAACAGGAGCCGCCGCGCACCCGTGTCACTCCGGGCCGCAATCAGGGCCCGTGCGCCAGCCCGTCCAGCCCTCCGTCCCTCCAGGAGCCGGCCGAGTCACCGTGTCGCTCGAACGCGGAGCCCGTGCACCGGCCACTCCACGCTTCGAGGCGCTGCGCTTCACCCGACATGCTGAGGCTCATCAATTGCCCGCCTGCGGCGCCCCGGGCTTGCAGAGTGCCTTGATGCGCTCGAGCGTGTCCCTGTACTCCGCGACGGCTTCGTCACTGGTCAACAGGGAGATGGCGCGCTCCTGGCTCGCCTGCGCCTCCTGGCAGCGACCCGAGGCCGCCTGGACCTGCGCCAGCGTGTCCAGAACCGGCGCACTCCAGGGCGCGAGCTGCGCGGCCCGCTCCGCTTTCGGCAGCGCCTCGGCAGCACGCCCCGTCATGAGCAGGCTCCACGCCAGGCTGTTCAGCGCATGGAAGCGGGTGCCATCGAGCTCCACCGCGCGCGCAAAGGCATCGATGATTTCGCCGCGGGCCGCCTTGTTCGCGGTCAGCACGTCCCCGAGAAAGGACCACGCACTGGCATCCTCCGGATGGACCCTCACCGCGAGGCGGGCGAAGTCCACCTGCTTGCCCTCGTTCTCGGGCTGCCACGCCTGGGCGCGCAACGCGGACACGGACCCGGGGTCGTGCCGGAGCGCCTCGGCGAGCTCGCGCATGGCGTAGTCCCGCTTCGCCTTCGGGTCCGCCATTCCACCGTGCGGGTTCATCAGCGCGAGCTCCGCACGCAACGCGTGGACCTCGTCATCCCCGAGTGCGCGGCTGCTCAGACGCATCCGCGTCTCAGGAACCTGGATGTCGAACGCGCGGTAGGAGCCGTGCTTGAAGTAGTCGTGGATCTCCTGGCCCATCTGCGCCGGCGACGTGCTGCCGAAGGTCGCAGCCCACGCAGCCTGAGGGTCGTCACCCTTCGCCAGCGCGTTCCGATAGGCAAACAGCTTCTGGGGATGGACGTTGACCATCCAGTACACGAGGCCCCAGCACATGGCCTCGAGCCCGGCACGGCGCGCGTCGGAGAGTCCGTCCAGGCTCGTGGCCGTGAGGGCGTCCTCAACCGAGACCGAGCGAATCTTGAGATAGCTCCTCATCATGTCGAGGTTGATGAGACCGACCTTCGCCTCGCCCTTGCCGAGGTCCAGCGAGACCGTCTCGAGGTAGCGCGCGAATCCCCGGGCGAACCAGAGCGGCTGGCGGGGCAGGGCGTATCGGCCGAGGTGCAGCGCAATCCCGGTCTTGAGGACCGACTGCGCGCCCACGTCCATGCTGAGCGTCTCGCGTCGCTCCCACTTCTCCGGTGGGCCGAAGAGCGCGAAGAGAGGTCCCTCATCCGCCGTCCGGATGAAGCCCCAGGTGTTCCGGCCGAAGAGGCCTTCGTACTCCAGTCCATCCGCGAGCGAGACCACCACCATTCGGTCCGCCATCTCCGCGGGAGCATCCGGCAGGAGGATGTGCAGCATCGTGGCGCGGGTCGCCTCGAGGTGCGTGATGGCGCGTCGCGCCTCGTCCTCGGAGAGGTCCGTCCGCAGCGTGAAGTGGTTGGACTTCAGCTCGATCCAGGGCCTTCCCCCTTCCGCAGGAGAAGGGAGGGTCGGGAGCGTGGCGGCGCAACCCGAGGTGAGCGACATCACGCCGAGGAGCAGCGCCAGCGAGACGAGACGGTTCATGGGCACAGCACCCTACCAGCGCCCAGTCGGTGGGAGGCAGTGTGGCCCTACACTGGCGAAACCTTCCTGCCGCGCAGCACCCACCCGAGCGCCAGCGCCAACCCCAGCGCCGACGGCGCCACGCTGCCTGCACCGCACCCGCACCCACCTGGCGGCTCCAGGTGTGTGCAGTCCTCCGACGTACACATCCCACCACCACGGACCGTGAACGGTGCGTCGCTCGCGTCCGCGGATGCAGGCACACCGGAGCCCAGCACCCGCACCAGCACCTGCGAGCTGTCCAGCTCGGGCACCTGCCACGTGTACCGCCCCGTGCTCCCGGCCGCGGTGCCGATGGCCTGCCAGCTGCCGCCCCCATCCGCCGACCACTCCAGCCTCACCTGTGCGAGCGCCCCCTCCGTCTCCCAGGCAACCTGGTAGCTGGAGCCGGCCTGCAGCGTCTCCCCCCCATTGGGCGCCGTGAGCGACAGCACCGGCACCGGGTCCACCTGGCCCCGTGTGCGCACGCTCAGCTCCAGGTCGAAGTGCAGCGGGATGTCGGAGTCGGACCTGGTGGGCTTCACGCGCTTCACCATCACCGCGATGACGTTCTCCCCCTCCAGCAGCGCCCCGGGCGGCACGGGCACGTCGCTCACCGTGCCTTCGGGGACGGCGCCGCTCGCATACGTGTCGTGCTCCGTGCCCCTGTCCATGCCCAGGACGAGCACCGCCGTCCCGTTCACCCACACCGCCACGCCGTCGTCGTGGTGCACCTGCAGCCGCGCCTCCATCGCCGCGCCGTGCATGACGAACTTCTTGCGGAAGTACACCGTGGGCTGGTCGTCCTCCACCTGCAGCACCGTGCCGTCACCGCGGGTTCCAAAACCACCTCGCCCCGTCTTCCAGCGTGAGTCCTCGAAGGAAGCGGAGAACCACGTGGGCCCCGGGTCCTCCTCGCCTTCGTGGTACTTCCATGCCTCACCGAGCGAGACGCCCTTCACCTCCGCCGGCGGTGTCGCGTCCGGCCCGCCCAGCTTCACCATGCGCGCCACGGATGGAACGCCCTGGCCGTCGAGCAGGAACAGCATGTAGTAGCCCGCGGTCGCGAGCTTGCTGCTCGACGGCGCCGTCACGCGCAGGCCGTCGCTCTCCCGCGTGAACGCGAGGCGGTTGATGCGCTGTCCCTGGTTGAACGCGTGCGTGGCCGCTCCGAGCGCCAGCCATGTCACCCTGGCGATCGAGGCGGCCTGGGGTGTCTCCACGCGGAAGGTCTCTCCGTACTTCACCGCGTCGGGAGTCGAGCGGATGTTGGGACGCGGCCCCTTGAAGAGGTACGGCGGGGAGTAGAGCTGGGCGTTGTGGGTGAGCTCGCCGCCCGTCGTCAGCACGCGCCCATCCGGCAGGAGCAGCGCGCTGGAGTGGTAGCCGCGGAACTGCGCCGCGGGCGCCATCTGCGTGAATGTCTCGGTGGTGGGGTCCCACAGCTCGGGGGTCAGCACGGGGCTCAGCTCGTCACTCTTCCCGGGCCCGCTGCTTCCGTCCGTCAACAGCACCGTCCCGTCCGGCAGCAGCGTGGCGTTGTGCTGCTTGCGGCGCTGGTGCATGGACTGGACGCGGCGGAAGGCGGGTGTGGGGCTGTTGATGTCGATGACCTCGACGGTGTCCGTGGGCATCGACTCCCCACCGCCACTCACCATCACCTTGCCCTCGTCGTACATCACCGCGCTGCCGGAGAAGCGGTCACCGAAGTCGCTGCGCGCGAACAGGTTCCATGCCCCCGTGCCGGATGTGTCCAGGTAGCCGGCCACGGGGTCGGGCCCCGCCATGAACACCTGTCCATTGGGGGCCACGAACATCCAGGGGTATGTGCGCAATGTGCGCTGCGCGGAGGTGAGGTTGCGCCATGTCCTCGATGTGGGCTGCCACACCTGCGGCAGCCGGTTCTCTCCCACGTCGCGCGCGGTGGCTGTCCCGGCGATGACGAGCACCTCGCCATTCGCAAGGTTGGTGTTGGTGGGGTACCAGCGGCCCGCATTCATGTCGGGCAGCCGCGTCCAGGAGTTGGAGAACGGGTCGTAGATGCTCGCGTTGGGCAGCCCGAGGTTGGCGTCCAGGTGGCCGCCCGCGACCAGGAGCCGCCCGTCCGACATGAACGCGTGTCCCGCGCAGAAGACGTTGAAGCCCGGGTGTGCCGCCACCGTGACACCGCCGGTGGCCGGGTCCCACAGATGCAGCTCGGACGGGGTGTACTCCTCCCAGGTGAGCACCTTCCCCGTGGGAAGCAGGATCGTGTGCGTCCCGTTGCTCGGCCACGCCATCAGCCCGCTCCACTGCCCCACCTCCGCGGGCTGCGCCTGACCCTGCGCGAGCGGACAAAGCAGGAGCACCAGCGCCGTGAGCGCCGGGAGCGAGCGCGGACCGACAGATGTCATGCCCTGCCGCTGCTGCAGGGCCCGTACCCGTGTCGTGTCAAGGCTTCCACGCAGCGCCCGTGGGCACCTTCCTTCCACGCGTGGGACAGGCGGCGACCCCTGAAATGGATGTCCCCTTTCCAGTTGACAGCAGGCAGCCGGCCGGGCCCCCTTTCACTCGACACGCGAGACGGCCTAGCGTCTCGGTCCCGGTCCCGCCACAGCAGGCGCGCCCCCTCAGGAGACACCATGCAGCCCCATCTGCCGTTCCGCCTCACCCCGAAGAGCCCGTCCGACCAGAAGCGCTACGCGTCCGGAAAGGTGCCCATCACCACGCTCATCGAGGACTACATCCACGAGCGGCTCGACGTCGAAGGGGACTTCCAGGCCTTCATCCAGGAGCGGAACACGGTCGCCAACTACAAGCTCGTGGGCGACCACTTCAAGTTCCTCTTCTCCCGCTTCCTGCCCGAGGTGCTCATCCACTCGCAGGCGCAGGACATCCGCATCGGCCGCGAGCACTATGACCGGGGCAACGACTTCTTCGGCTGGTTCCTCGGGCCGCGCATGATCTACACCTCCGGCTTCTTCACCTCGCCCAGCCAGTCGCTCGAGGACGCGCAGGACCAGAAGATGCGGCTGGTCTGCGACAAGCTGCAGCTCGAGAAGGGGGAGCGCTACCTGGACATCGGCTGCGGCTGGGGAACGCTCGTCGCGACGGCGGCCAGGGACTACGGCGTGGATGCGACCGGTATCACCATCGCCGAGAAGGGAGCCGCGTTCGGCACGGAGCAGATCTCACGCATGGGCCAGAGCGAGCGCGCCCGCATCCTCACGCTCGACTACCGCGACATCCCGAAGGGCCCGTACGACAAGATCTCGTGCCTGGAGATGGCCGAGCACGTCGGCGTGAAGAACTTCCAGCGCTTCATGAAGCAGCTCTACGGCCTGCTCGCCGACGACGGGCTCTTCTACCTGCAGATTGCCGGGCTGCGCGCGAGGAAGAGCGCGCTGGGCTTCAACCCCGAGGACCTCGTGTGGGGCCTCTTCATGAACAAGTACATCTTCCCGGGCGCCGACGCCTCCATGCCCCTCTCGTTCGTCGTGAACAACATGGAGCGGGCGGGCTTCGAGATCCACAGCGTGGAGAACGTGGGCATCCACTACTCGCTGACCATCGCGCGCTGGTACGACAACTGGATGTCCAACCGCGCCGAGGTCGTCGCCGCGTACGGTGAGTGGTGGTTCCGCCTGTGGCAGATGTTCCTCGGGTGGTCCGTGCACATCGCGTCCCAGGGCGCCTCCACCTGCTTCCAGGTCGTCGCGAACAAGAACCTGGACAGGTTCGCGCGCACGCGCTGGGTCGGGGCCACCAACCTCGGCGAGCGGGACCTGCGCCCGGCCATCCAAGAGGTGAAGTCGGCGCGTCACGGCACGTAGTGCGTTGCAGCGAGGGAGGGGAGTCCATGTTCCGTTGTCCAGGTGCGCGCGTTGCGCGGATGTTGCTCGTGTGTGCTGCGGTTGTCGGCTGCGGGGACCCTCCGCCGCCAGACCCCGGGAACCAGGCGCCCTCCCTCGTCACGGGCCCTTCGGCGCTGCCAGCACGTGTCAGCGCCGGCGCATCCGTGGCGCTCTCCGTCACGTCGCAGGACGCGGACGGAGATGCGCAGACGTACACGTGGAGCCAGGAGCCGGCCTCACCCGCGGGGAGCTTCAGCGACCCCGCGGGGCGTGCTCCCACCTGGACGGCACCCGCAGTCACGATCGCGCAGCAGTTCACGCTGCGGGTGACCGTGGCGGACGGGCACGGTGGCACCACGACGGGTGTCGTGACGGTGGACGTGGATCCGCCGCCCCCTCCCGCCAACGCGGACCCGGTTCTCACCGAAGACCCGGGAGCAGCTCCCGGCGTGGTGACGGCGGGGCAGTCCGTGACGTTGTCCGCTGCCGCCTTCGATGCGGACGGGGACACGCTTACCTTCCTCTGGGAGCAGATCTCCCCTGCCTCGCCTCAGGGCACCTTCTCGGGAGCCAACCTGGCCAGCCCGACCTGGATTGCCCCGAGCGTGAACGAGAGCGGCTCGTTCATCTTCCGCATCAGCGTGACGGACGGACGCGGCGGCCGTGCATGGGGCACGGTCAGCGTCCACGTCAACCCAGCCGGACAGGCAAACCGCCCGCCGGACGTGGCCCCCTCCATCGCCGCCCCCAATTCACTGCGCGCTGGCGACACGGCCGCGCTCTCCATCGACGCCTCGGACCAGGATGGCGACGTGCTGACCTATGCGTGGGAGCAGATTGCACCTGCCGCGCAGGGCACCTGGGTGACGGAGAAGACCGCGGCCAGCGCGCAGTGGTTCTCCCCGGACGTGGCCGTGGAGACGGTCTACTCGTTCCGCGTCTCCATCAGCGATGGAAAGGCGGAGCCGGTCGTGCGCACAGCGAACGTGACCGTCCTCATCCCGACCTACGTCGACGTGCAGCAGATATGGAACGACGTGGGGTGCACCTCGTGCCACGGCTCCAGCGGGGGGCTCGTCCTGGGGCACGGCGCGAGCCATTCAGAGCTCGTCAATGTGACAGCCAACGGATGCAGCACCCTCAAGCGCGTGGAGCCTGGCAACCCGGGTGACTCCGCGCTTGTGCGCAAGATGGTAGGCACTTCCTGCGGAGGGACCCGCATGCCGGGCAACGACACTACGTATTTCGACCGCCATCCCGGCCTGGTGGTGCGCGTGCGCTCCTGGATTCTCGCGGGCGCGGCGAACGACTGACAGCCCCCTCACCCTGTCCCTCTCCCAGGGGGAGAGGGGAGTCGAGGTGACCCATGACCTCCCCTCCCGCAGCCCGCGCTGCTCCATCTCCGTCCCGGACGGGCACCGCCGCCGTCCGCGCGGCCCTCGAGCGCTCCCACCGTGTCCTCTGGCAGAGCCAGCGCGCGGATGGCTCCTGGGAGTCCCCGGGCGAGATGGGGCCGGTCCCCACGTGCCAGGTGGTGGTGGCGCTTCACCACCTCGGAGCTCTGTCGCCGGAGGATGCGCGGGACACCGCACGCTGGCTGCGCGCACAGCAGTCCCGGGACGGCTCCTTCGTGCTCCGGCCCTTCGCGCACGTCGGCGACGTGGGCGCCACCGCGTGTGCGTGGGCCGCGCTGCACGTGGCTGCGCCCGACGAGAGCGCGGAGGCCATCTCCCGCGCGAGGGCGTGGCTCGACGCACAGGGAGGCATCAGGCGGGTGCTCTCGGGGCTCGAGACGGGGGACCTGTCCGCGGTGTACCTCGTGCTCGCGGGCCTGCTCGACGCGCCGCGCCTGCCGTGTCCGCCTCTCGTCTTCAGCCTTTTCCGCCCCGTGATGCGCTTCCTCGAGCGGCGCTTCCACTCGGGCATCCTGATGGTGGCGCTGCAGCTCGGGGTGCTGGCGCGTCGGCTTCGCGGGGACTGGGGAGCTGACGGCACCCGGAAGGGGCTGATTGCACGGGCCGCGTGTGCGCGCACCATCGCCCTGCTGGAGACGTTCCAGAACCAGGACGGCAGCTGGAACGCGAACACGCTGCAGGGGGCGCTCGCCCTGCCGGCGCTGCGGGCCGCGGGCCTCCCGGCGGACGACGACCGGATGCAACGCGGCATCGCGTGGCTGCTGGCGCAGCGGGTGCGCGACGAGCGCGGCCTCCGCTTCGACGCCTTCGGAAGCGCCGTGTGGACCACCGCGTTCAACGTCCGAGCGCTCCTCGCCAGCGGCGTGCCGGCGAAGGACCCGGACGTGCAGCGCGCCCTCGCGTGGCTCGTGGACAGCCAGCTGGACATCCCCCAGCCCGAGGTGAACAACCGCAGGCCCGGCGCGCCCCTCACCGGCGGGTGGGCGTTCCAGCGCGGCAACCACACCATGGCGGACTGCGACGACGCCGGCGTCGTGTTCAGTCCGTTCGGCATGGCGCTCACCGCCAGGGCCACGGAGGGCGTGGACACGGCACTGGAGCAGCGCCTGCGTGACTCCATCGCACGTGGGCGCGAGTGGCTCTTCGGGATGCAGAACCCGGATGGCGGCTGGTCCGCCTTCGTCTGGGGCCTCCCCGGCAAGAAGGCGGGGCCCCTCTTCGAGCGCACGCCGCGCATGAAGCTCGACGACGTGCTCGGCATGGTGCTGAAGGTGCTGGCGCCACCGCCGGAGCTGGGTGACCCCTCCACCGAGGACGTCACCTCGCGCGTGCTGCACGGCCTGGGGCAGGTGGGCCTCACGCTGGAGGCGCCGCAGGTCCGCCGCGCCGTGGACTTCCTCCGCGCACAGCAGTGCCCCAGCGGTGCATGGTGGGGCCGTTGGGGCGTCAACTACCTCACCGGCACCGCCTTCGTGCTCCTCGGCCTCGAGGCGGTGGGCGTGGACATGCAGGAGGAGTGGGTGCGCCGCGCGGTGCGCTGGGTGCTCTCGAAGCAGAACGCGGACGGTGGCTGGGGCGAGGAGCCGGCGTCGTACTCGGACTCCGCACGCGCGGGTGAGGGCCGCAGCATGGCGCCGCTCACCGGGCTCGTGCTCCAGGGCCTCATCGCCGCCGGCGAGGGTGAAGGCGCCGCGGTGGAGCGGGGCATCGCGTTCCTGCTCGCACACCAGCGCCCCGACGGGACGTGGCCCAACGACGACTACCTCCACACCAACGTCCCGCCCGACACCTTCTACCTCCTGCCCGAGGCCGCGCGCTTCTACCCCACCGAGGCGCTCGCGCGGTCCCTCGCCCGCGGCGGCGCACCACGCCCGGAGGAGCCACCCTCGCGCTGGAGCGACACCTTCCTCGAGCTGATGCGCCAGGAGGCGGACCCCGCGGCAGACACGGTCGTCGAGTCCGTCTCCGCGGAGGGCCAGCTGGACGCGGTGAACCGCATGCTCGGCGCCATCTTCCGTGCGGACGTGCCCGTCCCCGAGGGGCTGCCCGACGTCGCGCGCGACTACTTCGAGTGCACCGACGTGCTTCCCACCTGGGCGGACCCGGCGCGCATCGCCCTGGCGCAGCAGCTCTTCACCCGCGCCGGCTGGCAGGTGGCCGCGAGCCTCTTCTGCTCCTCGCTTCCACAGGCCTACGCCGCCGCCCACGGCGCCCACGTGCTCACCCGGACGCAGGGCATGACACGGCACGTGCGCCAGCGCATCTTCGAGACGGCGCAGTTCCTCTTCGACGTGCTGGACGTGGGCGCGCTCGCCCCAAAGGGCCGCGGCATCCGCTCCGCGCAGAAGGTGCGGCTGATGCACGCGGGCATCCGTCACCTGCTGCGCATGCGGCCCGGTGCTGCCTGGGACGCGGCGCGGCTCGGGCTCCCCATCAACCAGGAGGACCTCGCCGGGACGTTGATGACGTTCTGCGCGGTGCCGCT
>JAKEEX010000786.1 GCA_022616315.1 Myxococcaceae bacterium | reverse complement strand
CGGGTGTTCCTCCAGGCCGACGCGCCGTTCCGGATGGTGCCCGAGGACTTCAATCGCTGGTCGGTGCGGAACCGGGACGGGGAGATGGTGCCGTTCTCGGCCTTCGCCAGCTCCCGATGGGGGTCCGGGTCGCCGCGGCTCGAGCGCTACAACGGTGTGCCGGCGATGGAGATCCACGGAGAGGCCGCCCCCGGCGTGAGCTCGGGTGACGCGATGGCCGAGGTGGAGCGGCTCGTCGCGCAGCTGCCCCAGGGCTTCGGCCTCGAGTGGTCGGGGCAGTCGTACCAGGAGCGCGAGGCCGGCGCACAGACGCCGTTGCTCTACGTCCTCTCGCTGCTCATCGTCTTCCTCTGCCTCGCGGCGATGTACGAGAGCTGGTCCATCCCGACCGCGGTGCTCCTCGTGGCGCCGCTGGGCATCCTCGGGACGGTGCTGGGAAGCGTGCTGCGGGGGATGGACCGGGACGTCTACTTCCAGATTGCCATGCTGACCACGGTCGGCCTCTCGAGCAAGAACGCCATCCTCATCGTCGAGTTCGCGAAGGAGAACCTCGAGAAGGGAATGGAGCTGACCGAGGCGACCCTGACCGCGGTGCGCGCGCGCGTGCGGCCCATCCTGATGACCTCGCTCGCGTTCGGACTCGGCGTGCTGCCGCTGGCGATTGCCACCGGCGCAGGGTCGGGGGCGCAGCGCGCGATCGGCACCGGCGTGCTGGGAGGAATGGTGGTCGGCACCTTGCTCGGCATCTTCTTCGTGCCGCTGTTCTTCGTGGTCGTGCACCGCGTGTTCGGCCGGCGCAAGGACCAGCCGCTCGGCGAGCCCAGCGCCCCGGGTGAAGCCGCGAGCACGCTCGGGGAGGCTGCGTAGGTTTCAGGCGCGGTCCGCCGCCGTCGTCACACCTGGGCGAACCCACCGTCGACGAACACCTCGGCTCCCGCAATGTAGCCGCTGTCATCGGACGCAAGGAACGTCACGACCTTCGCGATCTCGCCGGGCTGCCCGACGCGCCCGAGCGGCAC
This sequence comes from Myxococcaceae bacterium, assembly GCA_022616315.1. Taxonomy (GTDB): domain Bacteria; phylum Myxococcota; class Myxococcia; order Myxococcales; family Myxococcaceae; genus JAKEEX01. The sequence continues at coordinate 8,082 of JAKEEX010000786.1, read as the reverse complement.
GCGGCCCGCGTACGCTTTCTCGAGCCCAGCGCCGTCGGTCCTGGCAAGCTTGCGCAGGCCCGGCGTGTCGATAAAGCCCGGGCTGACGACATTGACGCGAATCCGCCGGCTCGCAAGGTCTGACGTCCACGTGCGCGCGAACGACCGAAGCGCTGCTTTGGTGGCGCTGTAGACGCTATCCGTCGCAACACCTTTCGAGCCGACGATGGACCCGGTGAGGATGACCGACGCACCGTCGACGAGCAGCGGCAGTGCCTTCTGCACCGTGAACAGCGCGCCCTTGACGTTGATCCCGAAGTGCCGGTCGAAGTGGTCCTCGGTGATCTCGCCGAGCGGCGCGGACTCGGCGACGCCGGCATTCGCGAACAAGATGTCGATTCGCCCCTTTGCCTGCTTGACGGTCGCGAACAACTTGTCGAGGTCAGCGGGCTTGGACACGTCGCTCGGAATGGCGGTGACGTTGTTGCCGATCTCGCGCACGGCCGCTTCGAGCTCCGCAGCGCGGCGGCCGGTGATGAACACGTACGCGCCTTCTGCGACGAACTGCCTGGCGGTTGCGAGGCCGATGCCGCTGTTGCCGCCAGTGATGACGGCGACCTTCCCATTCAGCTTACCCATGAGCGTCTCCTTTCAACTGATATGACGCGTAGATGGCATGGGAGGCTTCGTGTGCGTCCGCGCCCAAGTACGCTCCCGTCCTCCAGCCAACCGTCCTGGTCTCCAGGGTGACCGGGCCGATCTCGTAGGGCAGTCCGTCCTCCTTCAGCGCCATCAGCTTGCCGCCGTGCCAGACGATGTGGGTGTTGGAGGTGTTCGGGTCCAGCTCCGCAGCCAGCGGGTCGTTGGTGTAGCGGTTGCGATAGCGCCCGGACAGGCGGCGCCGGGCCTCTTGTTGGGCGAGGAACCGCTCGTACCGCACAGAGCGGCTGCGGGAGTCCACGTGCCCGTCCTCAATGCATGTGTCGGCTCAGCGTCGTTTGGCCTGCGGCCGCGCCGTGCCCGCGAGCGTGGAGAGCGGCTTGCCCACCGCGCGCGCAATCTGCTCCACCTGCCGCATCAGCCCCTCGAACTCGCCGCAGGTGAGGGACTGCTGTCCGTCGGAGAGCGCCTTCTCGGGGCAGGGGTGCACCTCGATGACGAGCGCGTCCGCGCCCGCAGCCACCCCCGCCCGGGCGATGGCTGGCACGTGCTTGCGGATGCCCACGCCGTGGCTCGGGTCCAGCACCACCGGCAGGTGCGAGAGCGTCTTGAGGACCGGGACCGCGTTGATGTCCACGGTGTTCCGGGTCATCGTCTCGAAAGTGCGGATGCCCCGCTCGCAGAGCATGACGCGGTGGTTTCCGCTGGCGACGATGTACTCGGCCGCCATCAGCAGCTCCTTCAGCGTGGCGCTCAGGCCCCGCTTGAGCAGCACCGGCTTGTCGGTGCGGCCGAGCTTCTCGAGGAGCGAGAAGTTCTGCATGTTGCGCGCGCCGACCTGGAGCACGTCCGCGTACTCGGCCACCAGGGGGAGCGTCTCGGTGTCCTTCACCTCCGTCACCACCTTGAGGCCCGTCTGCTCGCGGGCCAGCGCCAGGAGCTTCAGCCCCTCCTCGCGCAAGCCCTGAAACTCATAGGGACTGGTGCGGGGCTTGTACGCGCCGCCGCGCAGCAGGGTGGCGCCCGCTGCCCTGACGGCATGGGCCGCCTCGAGAATCTGCTCACGGCTCTCCACGGAACACGGCCCCGCCATGACCACCACGTGGTCGCCCCCCACCTTCACGCCGCCCACGTCGATGACGGTGTCCTCCTCCTTCACCTCGCGCGAGACGAGCTTGAAGGGCTGCGACACGCGGAGCGCGTCCGCAACTCCCGGCAGGGTGGTGAAGAGCTCCGGCTCGAGGGGCCCCTTGTTGCCGGTGATGCCGATGGCCACGCGCTGGGCGCCCGGAATGGGGTGCGGCGTGAGCCCGAGGGAGCGCACGCGCTCGGTGACCTGCTCGACTTCGTCGGGGGTGCAGCGGGGCTTCATCACGATGAGCATGGGAGACGACTCCAGGGAGCAGGGTCAGCGGAGAGACTGCAGCGGTGACTTCAGTGAGGCGACGAAGGCGCGCACCCGCGAGGCGGCCTCGTCCGGCGTGCCACCCTCGGCCACGCGCGAGGCGATGGCGCTGCCCACCACCACACCGTCCGCGTGGGGAGCGAGCGCCTGGACGTGGGATGGCGAGGAGACACCGAAGCCCACCACCACCGGTACGGGGCTGGCGGCGCGCACCTGTGAGAGCTGGGCCCCCACGTCGGCGGGCAGCTCGGTGCGGGCGCCCGTCACACCGGTCACGGACACGTAGTAGAGGAACCCGCTCGCGGCGGAGGCGGCGGCACGCACCCGCGCCTCGTCCGAGGTGGGAGCCAGCAGGAACACCACCGCGATGCCACGTGCGGCGGCGCGTGCGCACAGGCCCTCCGCCTCCTCGGGCGGGAGGTCCGGCAGGATGACGGCGTCCACGCCTGCGGCCGCGCACCGCTCGACGAAGCGCTCCTCCCCCATCGCCAGTACGGGGTTGAGGTAGCCCATCAGCGCAATGGGCACGTCCGTGTGGCGCCGCAGCTGTCCGGCGACCTCCAGCACCCCGGCCAGCGTGGTGCCGCTCGCCAGCGCCCGCTCGGAGGCGCGCTGGAGGGTAGGCCCGTCCGCCACCGGGTCCGAGAAGGGGAAGCCGAGCTCGAGGACGTCTGCCCCGCCCTCCACGCACGCCAGGGCCACGCGGGCGGAGGTGGCGAGGTCCGGGTCTCCCGCCATGACATAGGTGACGAGCGCTGTCTCCCCGCGGGCCCTCAGCGCCGCGAACGTACGGTGGAGGCGGTCTGGACGCGTCACGACAGGCCTCCCTCGAGGTGCTGCTGCACGGTGCCCAGGTCCTTGTCCCCGCGGCCCGAGACGTTGACGAGCAGCACCCGCTCCGGGCCCAGCCGGCGTGCGAGGCGGCGCGCCTCGGCGATGGCGTGGGCGGACTCGAGGGCGGGCAGGATGCCCTCGGTGCGCGAGAGGTAGACGAGCGCCTCGAGCGCCTCGGCGTCGGTGGCCTGTGCGAGCGAGAGCCGTCCGGACTCCTTCAGGTGGGCCAGCTCCGGCCCCACCCCCGGGTAGTCCAGGCCCGCGCTGATGGAGTGCGCCTCGGCCACCTGCCCGTGCGCGTCCTGCAGCACGTAGCTGCGCGAGCCGTGGAGCACGCCTGGCCTCCCCCGGGCGAGCGCCGCGCCGTGCCGACCGGTGTCGAGCCCCTCCCCCGCCGCCTCCACGCCCACCAGCTGGACGCCCGCGTCCAGCACGAAGCCCGAGAAGATGCCCATGGCGTTGGAGCCGCCCCCCACGCACGCCACCACCGCGTCGGGAAGCCGCCCGACCGTCTCCAGCACCTGCGCGCGCGCCTCCCGGCCGATGACGGACTGGAAGTCGCGCACCAGCGCCGGGAAGGGGTGGGGCCCGGTGACGCTGCCCAGCACGTAGTGGGTGTCGCGCACGTTCGTCACCCAGTCGCGCAGCGCCTCGTTGCATGCATCCTTGAGGGTGCGCGCCCCGGACGTCACCGGGATGACCCGCGCCCCGAGCAGCTTCATGCGCAGCACGTTGAGCGCCTGCCGCTCCACGTCCACCTCACCCATGTAGACGTCGCAGGGGAGGCCGAAGAGCGCGCAGGCGGAGGCGGTGGCCACTCCGTGCTGGCCGGCGCCGGTCTCGGCGATGACACGCGTCTTGCCCATCCGCCGCGCAAGCAGCACCTGGCCGAGGGTGTTGTTCACCTTGTGCGCGCCCGTGTGGCAGAGGTCCTCGCGCTTGAGGAGGACGCGCGCGCCGCCGCAGTCCTCCGTCATCCGGCGTGCCTCGAAGAGCGGCGTGGGCCGTCCGGCGAAGGTGGACAGCAGCCGGTCCAGCTCGGCGCGGAAGGTGGCGTCCTCCCGGGCCTCGCGCCAAGCGGACTCCAGCTGCTGGAGGGCCGGCATCAGCGTCTCGGGCACGAAGCGGCCGCCGAAGTCTCCGAAGCGGCCCCGTGCGTCGGGGAAGGTCGTCATCTCACGTCTCCCTGGCCGCCGCGACGAAGCGCGCCAGCATGTCCGGGTCCTTGATGCCGGGCGCCACCTCGACGCCGGTGGCCACGTCCACGACGTGGGGCCTCACTGTGCGGATGGCGGTGCCTACGTTCTCCGGAGTGAGTCCCCCGGCGAGCCACACCGTGTGTTGGCGGCTCACGCCCCTCGCGCGCTCCCAGGCGAAGGTGCGCCCGCTGCCACCGAAGCCTGCCCCTGGCGTGTCGAGGAGGAGCGCATGCACGGGCCAGCCGTGGAGGGCTTCCGGCGAGAGGGCCTCGCTCACCTGAAGCGCTTTCACCACGGGCAATGAGTAGCCGGTGCAGTCCTCCGGCCGCTCGTCCCCGTGCAGCTGCAGCAGGTGGAGCCCGACCTCGGAGGCCACGTGCTCGACGTGCTCCCGGGGTTGGTTGACGAAGACGCCCACCACGAGCACGTGCGGGGGGAGCCGTGCGGCGATGTCGCGCGCCACCTGCGGTGGGCAGTAGCGCCTGGAGCCCGACCAGAAGTTGAAGCCGAGGAGGTCGACACCGAGCCGAGCCGCGACTGCCTGCACCGATGCGACCGGCCCGCATGGCCCAGAGGGGCCCGCTGGCCCCATGGGTGCTCCTGGTCAGACGTGGACGCTCGCGCCTGCATCGGGGCTCTCGTTGACCGGCACCACGCTCGGCACCGAACCTGCGGTGCTCCAGCGTCGCGTGACGGGCGCCTGTGGCGCCGGGTACGGCGTGCGAGCCGTGAACGAGGACGGGAGCGTGGTGTGTGAGCCCAGCCTCGACGCGCGCCTCGGTCAGCCCAACATCGCCAACGGCAGCGGCGGAGGCTCCGGGACCGACTGCCTCATGGGCGAGGTCTTCCTGTTCGCAGGTAGCTTCGCGCCAGGAGGGACGATGGTGGCCGATGGGCGGTTGCTCCCCATCAACCAGAACCAGGCGCTGTTCTCACTGCTCGGCACGCTCTACGGCGGCAACGGGATGACGACGTTCGCGCTTCCTGACCTGCAGTCGCTCGCGCCCGCGGGAGTGAGCTACGTCATTTGCACGACGGGCGTGTTCCCAGCCTTTCCGTGAGCACCTCACCGGGGTCCCTCTCGGACCCCGGTCGTGCGTTGAATCTGCAGCTGTGCCGGTGGCGAACGAGGGCGTGCCTCAGCCCGAAGTCCGGCGGCGCATCCGCGTCAGGGCCCACAGGCCGAGAAGGCTGAAGAAGGAGATGCCGCGCGCCCCTCCAGCAGCGCTGCACCCGAACGGACCCGACGGCTCTTCACGGGTGGAGTCACCCGAGCGCACGACCAGGAGCGTCACCGGGGTGGACCCGCAGGAGGCGGAGCCATCATTGGCCTCATAGGTGAAGCTGTCGGTCCCGGTGAATGCATCGTCCGGAGTGTAGATGAAGTGAGGTGCCGCTCCGCTCAGCGTCCCATGGGAAGGCTGAGTCAGGACGGTGAAGGTCAACGCGCTCTGCTCCAGGTCGGAGGCACTCAGCACCACCGCCGCCTCCGAACCCGCGGCCACCGTCACTGCGGGCGACGCGCACGTGGGCCCATCGTTCCGTGGGGTGACGTCCAGGCTGATGACGCCGTAAGCGCCGAGTCCCCGGCCATCGTCCGCGGTGAAGGTGAAGCTGTCCGGGCCGGCGTAGTTGGGCGCCGGGTGGTAGGTGAGGTTGGGAGGCGTGCCCGACAGCGTGCCGTGCCCCGGAGCCACCATGATGCCGAACCGGATCGCATCCTCTTCGACGTCGGTGGCGATGAGTGTCAGGGACAAGGGAGTGTCCTCGGGGGTCGCCAGCACCTGGGACACCGGGACCGGAAGCTGATTCGCAGGGCTCACCGGCTGAACCACGACGTGGACGGTCGCAGCCGCAGAGTCAGCGCTTCCGTCATTCACCTTGAAGGTGAAGCTGTCGACCCCCGCAAAGCCCTCGCTGGGAGCGTAGAGAAGGCCGGGGGCGGTGCCGGACAGAGTGCCGTTGGACGGAGGACCCACCACCGAGAAGGTGAGCGCATCACCGTCGGGGTCCGTCCCGGTCAAGAGGATGGCCACCGCGGCGCCTTGGTGCGTCTGCACCACCTGCGGGCTGGCCACGGGCGGCCTCGGCGGGTTGCTGGCGGGGAACGAGACGATGCGGCCTCGCACGCGGTCCGCGTTCACGTCAGGGGCCAGGTTGAAGCGGGTGTACACCACCATGCTCTCGCCGGCGCCCATCGAGGCAACCGCCGGGTGATAGTGGTCGGAGGTGGGCTCGCTCGAGATGACGAAGCCATCCGGCTCCAGGACGCTGCCCGAGGGACTCACGCGTGCCCCGTAGACGTCCACGAAGCTGCGGTCCCGGTCATCTCTCCACACCACCAGGTAGTTGTCCCCATCGAAGGCAAGGGCGAGGTCGAGCTGGAACCCGACCGCGGTCGAGATGGGGATTCCGTTGGGCTCGAGCACGGACATGCCCGGCGTGACCCGGGCGCCGTAGATGTCGCTGACGTCCGAGCGGTTGTCCTCCCACACCACCAGGGAGTGGGTCCCGTCGAACGCGACCTTGGGGTTGACCTGGTTGCTGAGCCCCTGGGCGATGGGAGTCCCGCCGGTTTCGAGGACCACACCCGCCGGTGTGACGCGCGCTCCGAAGATGTCGGCGATTTCGGTGCCGGCTGGCACCGCTCGCTGGTCTTCCCACACCACCAGGAAGTTGGTGCCGTCGAACGCAACCCCTGGGGACAGCTGCGCATCCGTTGCCGTGGAGATGGCGATCCCGGCCCGCTCCAGCACGCTGCCACCGGGGCTCACCCGAGCGCCGTAGATGTCATTGGAGCCAGAGCGCGCGTCGGCCCACACCACCAGGAAATTGGCGCCATCGAAGGCGATCGAAGGGTCGAGCTGCTGACCCGTGCCTGCAGAGATGACGAAGTCCCCGGGCTCCACGACGGTGCCCTCACGCGTCACCCGGGCACCGTAGATGTCTCCCGCGTCCGAACGGACGTATCGCCAGACCACCAGAAAGTGGGTGCCGTCGAAGCCAATCGCAGGGAAGTACGGCACGTTCGTGTCGCCAGGAGCCGTGGAGAGCTCGATCCCCGTCGGATCCAGCACCACTCCGGTCGGGCTCACCTGGGTCCCCCGGATGGACACCTCGCCCAGCACCCTGTCGTCCTGCCACACCACCAGGAAGTTGGTCCCATCGAACGCGATGGCCGGGTCCCTCTGCCTGTTCGCGGCGGTGGAGACGAGGATTCCCGAAGGGTCGGAGACGGTTCCGCCCGAAGTGACCCGCGCGCCGAAGATGTCGTCACCGAAGCGGGTGTTGCGGTCGTCTTGCCAGAGCACCAGGGAGCCGCCCGCCCCGGATGCCACGGTCGGGACCTGCTCCCAGTCGTCGGCTCCGGTCGAGATGGGAAACTCTGCCGCCCCCAGGACTCCTCCGGGTGGGACATGGCGACCGTAGACGTCGTAGGTGACGAAAGAACGGCCGTCCGCCCACACCACAAGGTGGTTCGAGCCATCGAACGAGACCGCGGGGAAGACCTGGTCACCGGGGGCAGTGGAGATGGGGAAGGAGGGGGAGGGAACCCCCGCCCGGCTCACCAGTTGGGCGTTGATGTCGTACGTGCCCAGGCGCCTGTCCGACCACACGAGCAAGTAGTTCGTCCCGTCGTAGGCGACCACTGGGAATCTCTGGTCAGTCGTGGGCTCAACCACCAGACCGATGTCTGGCATCACGACTGTCCCGGACGCGTTGACCACCGCGCCACGAATGTCGAAGGCGGAGCCCGCGAGGTGCTCCCAGACCACCAGGAAGTCGGTGCCATCGGAGACGACGTCGGGAGTTTGCTGTGTCAGCGCCGCGGTCGAAACGGGGAGCCCCTGGGGATGGGAGACCACGCCGGTCGGGTTCACGAACGTGCCGAAGATGTCGTACTCCCCGGTCGTGGAGCTTCGCCCGTCCTGCCACACGACGAGACACTGTGTGGAGCTGCAACCCACAGCGGGGACCAGCTGGTGGGAGGCCAGGGTTCCGGTG